>CBDUMS010000003.1:0-77946 GCA_965368405.1 uncultured Cyclobacteriaceae bacterium | reverse complement strand
GGAATTCTGAATTTCATAAGAGGTTTTTTATTTAGGAATTCTAATCTATGTATTTCAGCTGATTTGACCTAATCCCAATATTAATAAACCGTAACTATGAGTAAAGCGAAGAGTCTATTTACTTAAAGCAGCATCAGTCATCCAAGTAGGCAGATCTTTGCATGCCGTCAGACGCGGCTTCGCGCCGCTCAGGATGACAAATTCTAATGCCCACACTTCACTAAGTCTAGAGGACGCTCCGCGGAAGCCCCGTGAAGAGGCTGAGGTTTCTATTAAACACACTGGTTATAGCGTAGAATGATATCTCACTACTCAGTACTTAATACTTTAGTACTAACTACTCCCTAATCGCCTTAAACTCCGAACCTACTTTCCACTTAGGCCATAGTGTAGGGTCATTCGCTAGTTTCTCGCCAACCTTAAAGAACAACTCTGTATCCTGTAGCATACCCCCTAAATCCCAATCAGCAGTAAATTCATCAGATTGACGATGATAATGATTGGCTGTATAGAGCTCATTTTGCTCTGTGGCGTATTCAATGCCATTCGCCATATGCTCCTTTTCTCCCTTTCCGTAAAGTGCCGGAATACCTACTTTGGCGAAGTTGAAGTGATCGGAACGGAAGAAGCTTCCGGCACCCGGGGTAGGGTCTGGCGAAATATAGCGCCCTTGTTCCTTGGCAAATACTTCAGCAATATCTTCTAATTCCGATTGCCCATACCCAACTACGGTAAGATCTTTCATAGGACCAAAGGGGTTCAGCGCATCGATATTCAAATTAGCAATCGTCTTCGATGGTTCAAAGATAGGATTTGCTGCATAGTATTCACTGCCTAAGAGTCCTTGTTCCTCAGCGGTAACTGCAAGGAAGAGAACCGATCGTTCTGGTACGTTATCCTGGTGGGTGAAAGCATGCGCAATCTCCAGTATTGCAGCAATGCCACTGGCATTATCTACCGCACCATTAAAGATGCTATCACCATCAACAGTTGCACCTATTCCGAAGTGATCCCAATGACCAGAATAGATAATAACTTCTTCAGGCTTGGTGCTTCCTTCCAATAAACCAACCACATTTTTTGATTTGCTGAACTTTGTGTTATTATCAAAAGATAAACTCAAGTTAATATTTAATGAAAATGAGCTAAAGTCTTGACTAACAGATTCTTTTGTAAAGTCATAATCTTGCATACCTGCTAAAGCGAATATTCCTTTTGCTGCTTCCAGGCTGACCCAACCTTCGATTTCGCAGCGTGACATGTTGTTATCTTCCGCCTGCAGGTATAAGTTAGCGCCGGTCCAGCCATTTCGAACAACTGTCCATGGATAAGAGGCTGGTTTGGTGTCATGAACAATGATAACTCCCGCAGCTCCTTGTCTTGCGGCCTCTTCATACTTATAGGTCCATCGGCCATAATATGTCATGGCTTCTCCCTTGAAAAAATCAGGATCTCCAGTACTAAATCCAGGATCGTTCACGAGGACCATAACTGTTTTACCTGTTACATCGATACTTTCATAATCATTCCAGTTATACTCCGGTGCAACGATGCCAAACCCAGCAAAAACGATTTCAGAATCTACGATGGCAATGCTGTCTGTTACACGGCGACTTAACGCCACAAAATCATCTTTATAGTTTAATGTGACTCCAATTCCATTCTTGCTGATCTCCATGCTCGAAACATTTTGTGCTTCGATTTCTACCATGGGAACCTCTTGAAAGTAGCTATCTCCATTTCCTGGCTTTAAACCAAGTTTTTCATATTCATCTTTGATATAGTTAACTGTAATTTCTTCACCTTCGGTAAACGGCATACGCCCCATAAACTCATCGGAGCTTAATGCTTTTATATGTGTTGAAAGGCCTTCAGCAGATATTAATGCATGATCTGGCTCGCTAGGGGTGCAAGAAAATACTAAAATGGAGAGGAAAAGGAAATAAAAGAGTTTCATGGGGGTAGTTGGTTAGTGTTGTAGTTTGATAGTGTTGAAGTTGGTTAGTGTTGTGGTTTGATAGTGTATTATGTCTTATATCTTAAATCTATAATCTTTCATCTAATTATCAATGAAAAAACAAATAAGCGATAAAGATAGCGGCCACTATACCCACCAAATCTGCAATTAGACCGGCGGTGATGGCATACCTTGTTTTTCTAATGCCAACGGAGCCAAAATAAACGGCAATTACATACAATGTGGTTTCTGTTGTTCCTTGCATTACGCTGGATAATCGCCCAACAAATGAATCTACTCCATAGGTATCGATGGCTTCAACCATCATGCCGCGGGCCCCACTGCCACTCAGTGGTCGCATAAAGGCGGTCGGTAATGATGGAACAAAATCAGTATTAACGCCCAGAAAGCTAAAAAAGGCTGCTGCACCGTCTTCCAAATATCCCAAGGCTCCTGAAGTTCTAAAAACACCAATGGCAACAAGCATAGCCACGAGGAAAGGAATAATCTTTATTGCAATTTTAAAACCGTCCTTCGCGCCTTCAATAAATGCTTCATATACATTTACCTTTTTCCTAAGTGCCATAACCATAAAAATGATAATCACTGAGAATAGGATAAGGTTTGAAAATACGGAACTGAAGGTTGTTAACTCGGTTTGATTTAGGGTGGATAAATACCAGATTAAGCCGACAATACCAGCTGTCATAGTACCTAAATAGGCTAGAATAACTTTGTTGAGAAGGTTTATCTTCTGATATAATGATACAATGATTAAACCAGCCAATGAGGCAAAGTATGTAGCAATTAGTATCGGAATAAAGATATCAGAGGGATCTGCGGCGCCCATTTGTGTTCGAATAACCATTACATTAATGGGCAAGATGGTTAAACCAGAGGTGTTTAAGACCAAAAACATGATCTGAGCATCAGAGGCTGTGTCTTTATTTGGATTGTGCTTTTGCATCTCCTCCATTGCACTGAGTCCAAGTGGGGTAGCAGCATTGTCTAAGCCCATCATATTTGCCGAAACGTTCATAATCATCGGGCCATAGGCCTTACTGTCTGGTGGGAGCGAAGGAAATATTCGTCGTAATAAAGGACCGGTGAGGCGGTAAAAGATGTTGACGATACCGCCTTTTTCTCCAATTTTCATCAGACCCAACCAAAGGGTCATCGCCCCGGTAAGCCCCAGGGAGATTTCAAAACCAGTTTTGGCCATGTCTAGGGTACTGTTGAATAAGGCCGGAAAGATTTCAACATCGCCTAGAAAGATTAGTTTAATTAGGCCTATGACAAAAGCAATAAGAAAAAAGCTGATCCAGATATAGTTTAAAACCATTATTAGCTGTTAATCAAGTTAAGTATATGGCAAGCCGCAATACCTGCTGTTTCTGTTCTAAGTCTGTTTTCCCCCAAACTTACCTTTTTATAACCATTGTTCAGTGCATAGCTTAATTCAGTTGTGCTAAAATCACCCTCAGGCCCAATTAGTACAATTTGCTTCTTACCCTTGCTAGCCATGCTGAGGAGATGATTCGGATTTTCGCTATCCACATAAGCAATAAAGTGTTCATCATAGGCTTCAAAACTCGCAATGCAATTAGTCAAGTTTTTATCAACTATTAACTCCGGTAACCTAGCTTGGCCGCTTTGTTTCATTGCCGCCACGGCTTTTTTCTTAAGCCGGTCAATATTTAGATTTCTGCGTTCTGAATGCTGCCCAAAATAGAAATGAATGCTGTCGATACCCAGCTCAACAGCCTTTTCAACAAACCATTCTGTGCGATCTATGCTTTTGGTTGGGGCCAGAGCTATGGCGATGGTGTATGATTTTTGAGGTGATTCAATTTCCGAATCTATCCTAAAACTACATTTCTTTGCATTTTCAGATGTAATTGCGCAATTATACATTACACCTTTGCCATCTGTTACCTGAATTGTATCACCAATCGAATGCCTAAGTACTTTAATACAATGGCGAGACTCATCAGGATCTAGAAAGAGAGTTCCATTCGTGATCTCCGGTTGATAATATAGCTCCATAGAGGGCAGATCAGTGCTTATTAGGCTTCTTTAGCGTGGAGTTGATCGATTAGAGCTATATACTCTTGCATTGACTCCTCGGCAGGCTTACCTTTCAATGATTCCCAGGCGTCGTATTTAGCTGCTCCCTTAAAATCGAAGCCTCCAGGTCGTTCGCCTTTAATATCGCCTTCTGTCGCCTGCTTAAACAGTCCATAGAGCTTTAAGAGTTCTTCGTTGGATGGACGTACTGTAAGCTCTTTAGAACGAGCAACTGCATTGTTAAATTCTTCTTTCATAATTGTGTATAAAAAAACACCCCGAATCTAATGATTTTTTAGATTCAGGGTGAAAAATATTATTTCAAATATTAATTATCGTTTGTCGAGTGACTGATACGCCCTGGCTGTATGCCCAGTATAGATTTGTCTTGGACGACCAATAGGCTCACCGCTTTCACGCATCTCTTTCCACTGTGCAATCCATCCTGGCAGACGCCCTAATGCGAACATTACAGTAAACATATCTACCGGTATGCCTAGAGCTCGATATATTATTCCTGAATAGAAATCTACATTAGGGTATAATTTACGCTCAATGAAATATTCATCACGAAGCGCGACTTCCTCAAGGCCTTTAGCAATATCCAGAATAGGATCTACGATACCTAAAGCTTCAAGAACATCGTCTGCAGCCTTCTTAAGTATTCTAGCTCTCGGATCGAAATTCTTATAGACTCTATGGCCAAAACCCATTAATCTAAACGGATCATCCTTGTCCTTTGCTTTATCCATCCATTTCTGAGTGTCACCACCGTCGGCTTTAATGCCTTCGAGCATTTCAATTACGGCCTGGTTAGCACCACCGTGAAGCGGCCCCCAGAGCGCATTAATTCCAGCAGAAACAGATGCGAATAAGCTCGCCTGAGCAGATCCTACAATTCTCACTGTAGAAGTAGAACAATTTTGTTCGTGATCTGCATGTAAGATTAACAATTGGTCTAAGGCACGAGAGACGACAGGGTTTACCTCATAGTCATCAGCAGGATGCTTAAACATCATTCTTAAGAAATTCGACGAGTAGTCGAGATGATTCTTAGGGTAGTTTACCGGTTGGCCTATCTGATTCTTGTAGGTCCATGCCGCGAAAGTTGGCAGCTTGGCAATAATTCGCGCAATACTTAAATCTACACGTTCCTTCGATCGATTTGGATCGAGCGACTCTGGATAAAATGCAGTTAATGAGGTAACCAAAGATGAAAGAACACCCATTGGATGCGCATTCGATGGAAAGCCGGTTAAGATTGTTTTAATATCTTCATGCACAAGGGTGTGCTTTCGGATTCGATCAACAAATTTTTCGTATACCTCTTTACCTGGAAGTTCTCCATAAATAAGAAGATAGGCGACTTCTAAAAATGTCGACTTTTCTGCGAGTTCTTCAATAGAATATCCTCGATAGCGAAGAATTCCTTCCTCACCATTTAAAAATGTAATTGCACTTGTAGTAGAGCCGGTATTCTTAAAGCCTCGGTCGAGCGTAATTACGCCACTTTGACCTCTAAATTTGCCTATATCAATTGCTAATTCATTTTCAGATCCTTCAACAACTGGCAATTCATAACTATTACCATTGATGTTAATTTCAGCTGATTTTACCATAATTTTTTCTTTTCCAATTAACCTAATTTCTCTAGCACGAAGTTAATCATTACCGACCTCAAATAAAAGGTATTTAGGTAGAGTTGGCTTACTAATTATTTCCTAAGATTAAAGGCATTCCATCACTGCCACTACCTATTACAATAACCTTACTGTTTGGTGATTTTGAGAGCTCGATTGTGGCTTCAATTCCGCGCATTTTAAGCAAACTAGAAGTCAAACTGCTATTAATAATTTTATTGGCCGTAGCCTCTCCTTCAGCAGCAATTTTTTTACGCTCAGCTTCCGATCGTTCACGATCGAGTCGAAATCGGTAGGCCAGTGCTTCTTGCTCTTGCTGAAGCTTGCTTTCAATTGCCTTCTTAATGTTTTCGGGCAGTGTTACTTCACGCATTAGCAGTGCATTCATTTTGATGTTATTACTCTCACTACTCAATGTCTTTTTCGCTTCATCAATTATATTAAGTTCAACTTCCGCTCTTTTTGTTGAGTATATCTCTTCTGCTGAATAACGACCCATTACCTGACGCACGGCTGATCTTACTTCTGGAATGACCAGTGTTTGAATATAAGTATTTCCAAAACGTTCATGAACATAACCAATCTTTTGCTGGAAAGGGTTAAATCGAACAGTTACGTCTACTCGAACTGTAAGTCCATTTCGGTCAAGGACGCTCATGGACTCCTCCGCAGTTTGCTCTTTCACATTATAGATATACATGGTATTCCATGGTGCTACAACATGAAAACCTTGTCCGTAGATGGTTTCTTTTTCTAGTCCTCCACCAAATCGCTTAAAGAGCACACCGGCTTCTCCTGCTTCAATTGTTAAAAATGTACTGTTCGATAGAACCACGCCTAGTACAAGTACCACAAACACTACTACTACATAGGGTAAAAATCTTCTGTTATCCATTATTTTTAATTTTAGTTTTAATTATAGTCTATTCACAAAGGGTTTTTATTTTATTAAAGTCCTCATAATATCCAAGATTATTCGCAATTGTCCAATCAAGGCACGCTCCTTCACGATCACCGAAAGAAAATCTAGCATTGCCTCGCTTCGAATAATACGTGCCATCTTTAGGATTTAACTCAATAGCATATGAGAAATCATTGATAGCCTTATCATAAATTGCGAGCGTGTCAAGAACTCTGCCTCTAAGGTAATAACTGTCTGGCACAGATGGTTCAAGTTCTAAAGCATAATTATAATCTTCCAACGCATTAGTAAATTCTCCAAGCATAAGCTTTGTATTGCCACGGTTAAGATAGTACCCATAGAACGCATTATTTACTTCAATGGCAAGATTAATCTGTGTAAGCGCTTTTCGATACTCACCTTGGTTAGAATATGCCTGATAGAGATAGTAATACCGCCCTTCATTCGCTTCATCGTACTCAGCTAACTCGAAGCTCTCTATTGCGCCATCTAGATCTCCAACACTCATTTGCGCTCTACCCAATAACTTAAAGTCTATGGCATCTGGGTTATCGGCATTTTCCATGTATTTCCTAAAAGATTGTAGGCTTAGCTCATTATTCCCTAATTGCCGATACGCAAATCCTTTATAAGCATATACTATGGGAATGGAGGTGTCGATTGTGGAAACATGATTGAAATCATCAATGGCCTTGGTATAATTTCCAAGTTTAAAATAAGAAACACCTCGATAGAAGTATGCAGCCGTAAAGGCAGAATCGATTTTAATAGCCTGACTAAACTGCTCTACTGCCATGTTTTTATCCTCCAACATATAATTCATGCCTTTATTAAATAAAAACTCACGCGATTGGCCAAAAGACCAAACGTTAAATTGAATTAGGAATAAGACAATTAAGAGGATTCTATTCACAATCTGAGAGTGGCAACATTAAATCGGAGTACTGGTTTAATAGGTATTTTACCTAATCGCCAAAATAGGCTTTTTGCGTATGTATATGGCTTTTTTCTGCTACAAATTTGTAAAGCGAACCAAAAGAAAACAAACGATGAAAAAGATATTTGCACTTCTAATAATTATCGCCATTCTAAAAATTGCAACAGGGGTTGACTCCTCAGCACATAAAAATCCTAATATTGAGGAATTTGGACTATCCGTCTCGAATGAAATTGCTCCAGAATATACAGCACTCGATGGTAACCTATTTCTTGCGATTGATCTTAAGCAAGGTTTGACCCTAGAGAGTGGAGATGTTGTTCAATTCGATTTTGGAGGCCGGAATAAACTGGTGAGTTTTCATATTAACGATCGCAATCGAACCATAATTGATAATGAAGAGGCTGAACTCTTTGTAATCATTCATCATGATCTAGCCCTTATGCTCAAAGATCATAAGCTTAAACGCATTAGAATCTCTCATGATGATGAAGATATTACGGTCGATGTTAATCAACGTTGGGCACCAGACCAAAACCTTATTAACTTATAGAATATGCGACTAGACGAAACAAGCATGATTAAAATGGGTGAAGCCAATATCATTGCGCAGTATAGTGCATACTTGCAAGGTGTAAGTTTAAATGGCAATAGTGCTTTGGTGAATGCCAATCGAATTGTACATCATGATCACTTCCTGGGGTATGATGAGTTTAAGGAATATTATATTCTAACGTTGGTAGGGAAGTCAGGGTATATTGAAAAGGTAACATCAGAGCTTCAGGGAAAGCTAATTAGCGGTGTTATTTAGCTTCTAATTGAGCGAGGTTAAGCTCAACAATAGCTCCCATGCTATTGCATTTTAAGAAAGCATCGTTTTCATGATAGACTGCCAGTTCTTTCCGAAGTTTCTTAATGTTTTTATCTAAGGAGAGGGGCGCAGTTTTCATAGCAGTAAGGAGCTCCTTAAGTACATACCGAGAAGAACGCATACGATTAACAATTAAGCTTTGTTCTTCAAACATATATTGATACATAGATTCCGGTGTCATTTCCTGCATTCCTAGCTCAATAAGCTTATTATTCTGTTTGAAGTATTTAGGCATATAAACGGCTCTTCGCCCTTCAAAGGATTGCTGATCGAAATCTATTGCTCTAATTCGGTAATGAACATCTTCAAAATCAGGTGTAAGGTCAACTACAAAATTACTGGAGTGCATATCACCAAGTAGTCTAACGAAGGTTCTTTCATTAAACTTAACAAACTCCTTGGCTAACCGAATCCTATTAAGAGCCTTGTCTTCAAGGTGCTTTAAAATAAACTGATCTCCAGGGATTCCAATAATATGTTCTTCCACCAGAGTATTATGGTCTACAATATAGTTTATTCTATTAGGTGAAAGCAGGTGTTCAAGTTCGAGGCCGTAGATGCGACTGGCATCTGCTTGCTTAATGTAGAAATAGTCGAAGTTATCATTAATACTATTTACAATGCGGACACGATACGGTTTTGTGTTCCCAAATGGACATAGATCTATTCTGTCAATGAATAAATGATCGATTATCTCAATTTGCCCTGCTGACTTAAGATTTGAATAGACCATTTTAAGACTGCGATGGATGTGGTCTACATCACTCGGTGAATAGAGTACGGTCTCCCAAAGTGTATCCTTCCCTGTATTGTCATAGAGCGGAATGGAACTGCTGTAACGGGTTAGGTCAGAATATTTTATGGCCGTTGTTTCCCGTTCCTGTTCATGAAGATAGGCCCGAAGGGCCTCATTTATTGGGTAGATGATTTTCTTTTTTGTAATCAGAGCCATGCTTCAAATGTAGTTAATTGAGTTCTTTAAAAACATGAATTAAACTTCAGAAAAATGATTATTCACCGTATTCACCGATTTTTTGGCAGGCTTTACCGATTGCTTATTGTTCTAGCCTTACTATAATTTTAGGTTTGCCATGAACAAAACAAAAACAGCTATGTCAGAAATTCAATCAAGAAGAATCGGATTTGGGGTTGCCCTTATCGTATTAGGAGGTCTTTTTCTTTTAGAGAACCTCGGACTTATTCCATGGGACCTACGTCATTATCTTTTTAGATGGCAGGGAATCCTGATTATTATCGGTACAATAATTCTTATTTCTAATCCTCGTAAGAGCGCAGGGTGGATACTTATAACTATTGGCGCATTTTTCTTGCTCCCAGACTTCATACATGTACCCTGGTTTAGAATGAGAACATTCTGGCCTTTATTATTAATTGCATTTGGTTTTTTCTATATAATCAGACAGCGAGGTCATTCTTCGCCACTGGGGCAGCGTCCCGATGGTTCGATGGACTTCCTCGATGATACGAATGTTTTTGGAGGTGGTGATGTCACGGTTTCATCAAGCAGTTTTAAAGGAGGGAAGATCACATCTATTTTTGGTGGCAGTAATTATGACCTCAGAACAGCAAAGCTATCGGAGGGTGACAATGTGATAGATTTCTTTGCCATGTTTGGTGGCGGTACATTTGTTGTACCACCAGATTGGAACGTTAAAGTAGACGTTACATCTATTTTTGGAGGCTTTTCGGATAAACGACTCGTGGCTACCGATTCATCTGCCGAGGACCCGTCAAAGGAACTGTATATTAAAGGTTTCGTACTCTTCGGAGGAGGTGAACTTAAAACAGCATAACTCAAAATAAGTTTTTTAGAGGGCTTCTTGATTCTAAGGAAGCTCTCTTTTTTTATACTTGTATATTAGTGTATGCAAAATCAATTCGCCTCAGACAAGCAATATAGGCTTATTTACTGGCTCATCTGGGCAGTTTTAGGCGTTAGCTACGCACTTTTACTGATCCTGGTATGGACGGTAGAATGGAAGTTGGCGATGGTGGATAGCCTTGTTTTTACCTTATTGTTCGCGGCAATGGGTATTGCCGTCTGGAACCTGGTGCGCTTCTCCAGTGTGGACAGTAAAAGCGTGGTGAATAATATCATTTCGCATGTAGTTGCGGGTGGCTTGCTGGTATTTATTGTAGTGGCTATAGGTGAAAGTATCATTCCACTTATTTTTAATGACGCTAGCCAATATTATAGCTTTAGCTCAGAATTTCACTTGTACAGACTAGTTATTGGAGCTTTTTTATATACCATAGTGGCCGTTAATTTCTACCTAATCGTTTATTACGAAGAGTATCGCTCAAAAAAGCTACGTGAAAGCGATATGGATAAGCACCTTAGATCTGCCGAATTGAATATGTTAAAAGCTCAGATCAATCCACACTTTATATTTAATAGTTTGAACTCAGTTAGCTCACTCACACTTACCGATTCTAAAAAAGCACATGAAATGGTTATTAACCTAGCCGATTTCCTTCGTTATAGTATCCAGCAGAATGCAGAGCAATTAGTGCCTCTTTCGAAGGAAATAGAAGCTCTTCAGCTTTATATGGAAATCGAAAAAGTACGATATGGTAAACGGCTCAATGTTGTTTTCGAAATAGACGACACCATCGGCAAACAGTATACAGTTCCGGCCTTAATACTTCAGCCCCTGGTTGAAAACGCCATAAAATATAGTTTGCATGAGACCGACCTTGAAAGCGAAATAGCCATAAAATGCTCATTAGAAGATGATTTGCTAATGATAAATGTTACAAATAATTACGACAATAATATTGTTGTTAAAAAAGGCGCGGGGATAGGGCTCAATAATGTTAGGTCCCGGTTGCAATTGATTTATGGTAACTCGAATTTACTTACGGTAAAAGATGATAAAAGTTGTTTTAGTGTTGAATTAAGATTTCCACAAGTATGATGCTAAAGGCGGTAATTGTTGACGATGAAGAACCAGCAAGAGAACTTATTAAAGTTTTCTTGAATGATTTCGACAATATTGAAGTAGGTGGTGAAGCAATGAACGGTTTCGATGGAGCTAAATTAGTTAATAGCATACAACCCGACCTCGTATTTCTCGACATCCAAATGCCAAAAGTTGATGGTTTCGAAATGTTGGAACTCTTGGATAATGTACCTAAGATCATCTTTTGCACCGCATTTGATGAATTTGCGATCAAAGCTTTTGAACATAATGCAGTTGATTATTTACTTAAACCCTTTTCAGCGAAACGCTTTTCAGAAGCTATCGATAAGGTGATGAACATCGCTGCGGAGCAAAGACAAAATGTTCCACAACCTGCTGAATATCAGAAGCCGCTAGAAAGAGTTGTGATAAAGGACAGGAAAGAGATTATTATTCTCGATGTCCGTGAAATAGACTATTTTGAAGCACAGGATGATTATGTTGAGATCAATACCCGCGACAACCATTGGCTAAAGCAAAAGACGATGAAGTATTTTGAGCAGGCTCTTGATGATAATCAATTTTGTAGAGTTCATCGAAAATATATCCTCAACCTTAATGCACTAGCTAAAATTGATAAACTGGGCAAAGAAACATATCTTGCTCAACTAAAGTCGGGCAAGTCAGTTCCTGTAAGTAATTCAGGGTATCAGACTTTAAGAAAGCTTCTAGAGTTATAGTATAAACATTACTACTCTTTGTACTTCTCGAACCATCCTAGGATATAAACCACCTTGGAGATCAGATTGCTCGGGCGATTCGCTATACCATGCCCTGCACCCTGAATTCTAACCATGGCCGAAGGAACTCTATTAAGCTTTAGAGCAGCATAATATTGTTCGGTTTCCGACATTGGGGTTCTATAGTCTATTTCGCCTGTGAGCAGCATAGTAGGTGTCTTTACATTGCCTACTAGAGAAATAGGTGATCTTTTCATATAATGATCTTGATATTCCCATGGATTTCCAGGAAACCAGTATTGTGCAAAAAAACCAGGATTATCTGCATGCAATACAAAACTATACCAGTTAATAACAGGCTTAGCAACTACAGCAGCTTTAAATCGATTAGTCTTACCAATAGACCATGCTGTGAGCACGCCACCACCACTTCCACCGGTGATATAGAGCTGATTGGAATCAACGTAACCCTTTGCAATCACAGCATCAATGCCCGACATTAAATCATCATAGTCTTCATTTGGATAATTATGATGGATTAGATTCCCAAAATCGGCGCCATAACTGGTGCTGCCTCTTGGGTTTGTATAAAGCACTACATAACCTGCCGCCGCATAGAGTTGGACTTCCGCCGAAAAACGATCACCATAATTTGCAAAAGGGCCACCGTGTATTTCCAGCATTAAAGGATATTTTTTCGAGGGATCGAAATTTGGGGGCTTACATATCCAGCCCTGTATTTTCTGCTTATCTGCTGACGACTCGTACCAGATTTCTTCTACCGTACCCAGTTTTTTGGATGAGAATAAGTCTGCATTGAGCTCGGTTAATCTCATAATCTCACTGCTATTTGCGCTACCAGAAGCTAGGTCGGCTGGATGGTCGGGGGTAGAGTGGGTAAAGGCAAAACTGCCATTCCCGGCAATAGTGTACGTTCCGGCACCATATGGCCTTCCCAGCGACATTCCTCCTACATTATTCGCTAAGTCCTTTTGTTTCCCACCTAGATCAGTGAAGGCAATCTTGGTGTTTCCCTCGTCATCATATTGAAAGTAGATACCCTTGCCGTCGCTTGCCCATTGGATGTTCTGAACACTCCTGTCGAATTTTTTAAGAACTTCTTTGCTTCCAGAACCATTACTATTCATTATATATAAGCGATTCTGCTGATAGCCTAAGAATTTATCATCATAGCCCAAATAAGCAATTTTACTGCCATCTGGCGAATATTTTGCACTCCGGTCTGGTCCTTTTCTCGACGTAAGAGCAATCTTTTTACCTGTCGTTACATTTATACTGAAGACCTCCGAATTGTTAGGGTCGTAATCGCGCTCTTCGTATTGATTTGAACTGGTTAAAATAGTTTGGTTGTCGGTATTCCACGATAAAGGGCCCGAGTAGTTATAATCACCATCAGTAATTTGTCTTGCTGTACCACCATCGATTGACATTACAAAAATATGGGTGTTGCCTTGTGGAAGGAAGCCAGCTCCATCTGCTCTGTATTTCATCTTATCGATATAAACTGGCTGGTCGACCCATTTAGCTCCGGCAGGTTTAGCGGGGAGACTTACTAAGCTGCTTCTTTGTCTTGGAACGAACATTGTAAAGGCAAGCATTTTACCGTTGCGTGACCAAGAGATGTTACCAGGTCCATGCTGTAGGTTGGAAAGCTTAGATTCATCCGATGTGTCCAGCCAGCGTCTATAGATTTGCGATTTCCCATCCTTATTCGAAACATAAACGATTTGGCTTCCATCCGGTGACCAACGAGGTGAATAATCATTTTGATTACCTGTTGTGATTGGCCTGTTATTTCTTCCATCTACATCAATCACCCATAAATTAGAAAGGTTCCTGTCGGACATGATGTCCTTAAAATTTCTTACATAAATGATCTTTTTACCATCAGGAGATATTTGAGGATCTGAGACAAACTCAAGTTCAAAAACATCGAGTGGTTCCATTACGTCGCTCATTTGAGCAAAGCTTGATACTGATCCGGTGATGATAAACGCAAACAGGAGAATATAACGCATGATTAATTAGATTTTGTGAAGCAAGGTTTTTAACAATTGCTGGAAAGGTAGCACAATAGGAGGTAAGAGGAATTAAAAATTATTTATGCGGTTATTGTTTGGCGATATATTTATCTAGCTGCCTATTCGTTTGCTGATGCAATTTGTTTTTAAAGAATGATGTGCCACCTAGGAGCCATCCCTTGAAGCCTAGTGCCTGCTTAGCCCATTTATGAAGATCGAAGTTGTCGTGGTGGTCGATAATCAAACCATCTTTAATTTGTAGTCGCGCAATTATGATGTTTTTTACTGGTCTATTGGTTGCCGAAAAGGTATAATAAGCCACCCATTGTACAATAATTACATCATTCTTTTCATCGATAATCGTAAAATCAATTCGTAAATCTTTAGCCGATTCGCATAACATCTGCCACATATATGTTGCGCGTTGAAAATCCAGTTGTCCAAAAGCTGGATCTTCGAAGCGTAAGTCGGGATGATAGAGCGACTTCATCTTGGCGACGTCATTTTGTTGAAATGCAGAATAGAACGACCTGCCGATATTATCTATACTAATGGCCATTTTTAAGGATACTTAAAGCCTCTTTGATGTGTAATAATGGTTTAAATTGATGTTCAGTAATATGGGTAATATAACCCTTTTTATCCACTAAATATGTTTTTCTTCCCGGCAATACTCCTGGAATAGCTGGTTTTACGCCATACAGCTTTCGTACTTTATTCTTCCGGTCGCTTAGTATTGAGAATGTTAAATCGTTCTTTGCAGCAAATCTCTTATGACTTTTTAAACTATCGCCGCTTATGCCCACAACGGTACAATCCAAGGATGTAAACTCACTTAAATTGTCCTGAAAACTACAGGCTTCCTTCGTACAACCCGGAGTTTCATCTTTTGGATAAAAGTAAATCAGGATATTATCCTGGCCTATATGGTCTTTTAATTTAAAGAGATTGCCTTTTTGGTCTTCAAGTTCAAATTCAGGTGCTTTATCACCGATGGTTATTTTCATAATTTAAAATCCATAATCAGGATAATCACCCTGGAATTCACCTTCTTTGAAATCTGGGTTTAGCACGAAATTCTTATAGGCATATTGCTCATATATGCCTTTGTCGTCGTAGACTTTAATCACAAGAGGTAACATGTATTCCTTATCAATGTATAAGATCATTTTTTTTGCGTAGCTCGAGGGCACCTTTATTTCCTGGCCAGGGGACACATCATCGTAAAAGTTAATTTCCTCGTTACGCTCAAGTATGGCATACTCACTAATATTTAATTTCTGTGCTATGGCGTTCAGGTCTTCACCCATTTGTACTTTATATAAGTTAAAACCAAAATCTGCATTAATAAATTCAATTTGATAAGCAGGTCGGTTTTGCCATTCGACCAAACCTTCATTAAATATATATTCTGCAGTATCTGGGCCTATTTTAGAGAGCTCTTTACTTAAAATATCAACCATGAGATCAAAGCCACTATCATAAACGGTATGATGCTGGTTCTTTCTCATTAGAGGCCCGTAAGGGTCTAGGTTTAGGTTAAACCAGGGGAAGGCGTTAGGGTTGATAAGGGGCTTATCATTATCCTTCCTGATAAGAACTTCAACGCCTTTTTTTGGATATTGTTGATAGAGGTAAAGCTGAAAAGGCTGGCGAATTAGCTTTACATCAGTAATCTGCTTTGTCATTTCTCCATCAATACGTTCTTCCTTGGTAATCTCGGCCGTGAACCCTTGCAGCTTTGCAGCGCTTTTTATCATTTCACGAATTAAGTATGCAGGCGACTGGGCAAAGCTGTTAAAGCCAATAAACAAGAAGGTGATTGCGACGAAGAAAAAACGAATCTTACTCATAAAAAAAGGGCTGTTCCGCCTTATTGCGAAACAGCCTGTAAATGTAGGTTATTGGTTAGAATAATATTAATGAGGCAACCATTTTCTTAGTGCACCATAAGTGAAGGTTCCTAGCATGGCGGCAGCTAAAAACACCACAAAAACGGTATAACCAGCGCCAAGGAGTACGAACATCATGCCGGAGCAAACACCTGTTAAAGCCCAGCCCATACCAAAAATTATACCCCCAATAATGTAACGGGGCCATGTTCTGTCTTTATCGTTAAACTGCTTATCAATTCCTTCTATAGTTTTGATTTTGCCACGTTTAAAAAGCTGAGTTATCAATAAACCTGCACCAACGCCCGTCATGATGATCCCATACATATGAAAGGACTGGAAATGGAACATTTCAATAATTCTGAAAGTTGAGATAGCTTCAAGCTTCCACATTCCAAAACCAAAGAAGAAGCCGACGATTATATATTTAAATAGTTTCATAATATTTCAGATTAAAAGCCAATAGTTAAAATATGGGGCAGGATAAACCAAGTCATGATTAATCCACCTACGAAGAAGCCAATCACCGCCACCAATGAAGGAAGTTGTAAGTCTGCCAGTCCGGATATTGCATGACCAGAGGTGCAACCCCCTGCATATCTGGCTCCAAAGCCAATTAAAAAACCCCCAAGCACTATAATTATTATACCCCTTGCAGAGAAAAGCGATTTCCATGAATAGATTTCCCAAAATTCTGGGACATTCGTATGATTAACATCTTTTCCGGGAATTAAAGGCACGTTACCGTAGGTCAGAATATCATCGCCTGCAATTTGATTTAAGGTTTCTACAGCAGCTGGCGAGATGTGTGCTTGATAATCACCACCAAAGTAATTTGCTGCAATATAGGCGCCAAACAACGCCCCTAAGGCAACCATTAGGTTCCAGCCTTGCTTACCCCAATCGAAATCGAAAAAGTCAGCATAGTCACCAGCTCCGTCAGCTGCGCACATAATCCTTAAATTTGCTGATAAGCCAAATTCTTTACCAAAGAAAAATAAGATGAATAGGGTAGACCCAATTACAATTCCACCCATCCACCAGGGCCAGGGCTGACTGATGAACTCCTGTACCTGAAGCATATATTCGTACATAATATAAATATTTAGTTGAGACTGCTAAAATTACAAATTTTACTCACTCAAAATATGATCTTCATCATGCTTAAATATGATTAACTCCTTTACATAAGGTAGATGAATGCATAGAACCGTTTGCTCGGTATATAAATCGTCTGTTTTCTATTAAAGAATTAGCTAGATCATGATTTATATCATAGTTCATAAAGCTGTGAAAATTGATTTTTGTAAAAAAAGTACTATGGAAAAGCAATTTGATCGAATTCCGGAGCACCTTAAACCAAAAAACGTCGGTACTGACAATCTTTTCAAGACAGGTTTTATGGAAAAACTTACCAGGACACATATATCGATCCCGGTTACCATGCATCTGTTAATAATTGCATTTTTTATATTAATGGCTTGGTACCCAATTTTCGACGGAATTCCTGGTGTTCAGTTTACGATCCTTGGATATTTAGGATTGTTCTTTGGTGGCTGGGTTACCTGGACGCTAGCGGAATATTGGGTTCATCGATGGCTATATCATGTTAAAACTGAGAACAAAACATTGCTTAAAATCCAACATATGGGACATGGTATTCACCATCAATACCCTAAAGACCCGACGCGTTTAGCGATGCCTCCGGTTCCAGCACTTGTCTTGATTTCAATCTTTTTTGGCATATTTTATCTCATTATGCAAAATTTTGCTTTTGCCTTTTTTCCAGGATTCTTATTTGGTTATGTGCTCTATATCTCGTTGCACTACATGCAGCATTTATTTAAGCCACCAAGCTTTGCGCCATTAAACAGACTATGGAAATGGCATGCCTTGCACCACTATAAATACCCTGAAAGCAAAGCCTTTGGGGTGTCGACAAATCTTTGGGATGTGGTTTTTGGAACACAACCTAAAGACGACTGAGAATTCTAGGATTTTTCTAGGATTTCATTTCGTGTAATTGCAGTCTTTTTGTTAATTTTGAACAAAACGACCGCTATATGTCACATTCTAGTTCTCACTGCCGTGATTGCCTGACAAGGTATCACGGAAAATTACATGGGATTAACGATGATTCTCTTGAAGCCATCGATTCTACAAAAACCTGTAATCTATATAAGAAAGGACAACGATTAATACAGGAAGGCACCCGGCCATTGGGTGTTTATTGTATAAAGTCGGGGAAGGTGAAAGTTTTTAAGCTTGGCCAACAGGGCAAGGAACATATTACTACTATACTTAAGGATGGTGATTTGGTAGGTTACAGAGCGATGTTAAGTGATTCTCTATACCACGTCTCTGTAGAAGCCTTGGAAGAGGTTGTGGCATGCCATATACCACGCGAAGAATTTTTAAATTCTTTTCAGAATGATAAGGTTTTGAATAACACTTTAATCAAGGATCTCTCTTCGGAAGTAATAACCTTAACCAATGTGGTAACTGATATTGCCCAAAAGCCTGTTCGAGAAAGAACTGCGGCTACCTTGGTGCTATTGGATTCCGTTTATTCGACCAATAATGGTAATGGCGAACTGACTTCTACCGAGATAAATCTAACCCGTGAAAGCCTGGCAAATATGGTAGGTACGGCAACCGAAACGCTCATTAGAATTATTCATGATTTTAAAGAGGAAGAGCTTATCACCACAAATGGTCGGAAAATCAACATACAAGACCTTAAAGCCTTACAGCGAATAGGAGGTATTTATTAGTCTTATTAAAGCTTGATTACAATTCGTTTTCTGTAGAGTAGGTAAGCAATTATCCAAACACCAACTACGTGCGTAATTGCGAAAATCAAAGAGCCGAAGGTAGGATTTAGGATATCCTTAAAAATGTTCTGATAGAGCCATCCGTAGGTACTCGTTCCATCAATCCTTATTAGGAAATAGATTTTAACCCATAAAATAGATAACACAAAAGAGATTAGCGGGTTAAGTCCAAATACTTCGAAAGGAAGCGCCCACTGAGATTTCTTTCGGTGGTCGATAATATAAATAAGAAGACCTAGGATAATGCCGGCTATGCCAGAGCTCACGAGTACGTAGCTGCTGGTCCATAATGACTTATTAATTGGAAAAAGTAGGCCCCAGGCATAACCGATAAATACTATAAGGCAGGAGATTAATAAGATTTTTGCAATCAATTCATAATCCTTGTAATTTCTTATCAGAAGGCCCAGGAGGTAGCCACTTATTACCGAGACTGCTGCCGGAAAGCTACTTAATATCCCTTCTGGATCGAAGGCGATCTTTTTGCCATGCCACATGTGGGCATCTCCTAGAATGATTAAATCTAGGGTTCTGCCGAAATTGCTTTCTAAACTATAGGGAGAACCACCGCCAAATAGAATAAGAATAACCCAATAGGTAAAGAGAATGGAAACCGCTGAAAATATTAGTTGTTTAGTGTTACGAACGTTATAAACAATAATACTAGCAATAAAATAGGCGATTGCTATGCGTTGCAAGACGCCCATTATTCTAAGTTGACTAAAATCCTTTCCGATAAATGGAAAGGCGTTAAGCGCAAGGCCTATTAGAAAGATGAGCAGCGTTCTGCGCACTGTTTTAATGTAGAAAGATTTTTGAGAGCTCTCATCAAACTTTTGAAAAGAAAATGACATAGATAGGCCTACGGCTACTAAAAAGAACGGAAAAACCAGATCTGTGGGTGTGTACCCATGCCAATCGGCATGTGTTAAAGGAGAATAGATATAGGCCCAACTTCCGGGTGTATTTACCAAGATCATTCCTGCTACGGTTAAGCCTCTAAAAACATCCAAAGATTTATATCGGGTCATTTCTAAGTTGGTAGGTTTGCTTTAAAATAAGCACTTAAAGTAACTAATTATAGCCTTATATTATTCATAATAAGTAAAATATTAGATTCTCCAGGTTACCAAATCGCTGCGAAAGCTATTAACCTTTGATTGGGGGTTTGCTTCACCTCAAATAGTTCATCAAAGTATAAAACGAAGTTTTGGAGAATGGCTCTCAGTTATGGGAGTCATTTTTCTTTAGTATTTAATCTGAATTTTTAGTATATTTTCGTGATTAAAAACTAATTCGTGGCACGATTTACATTATTTTTTATCGGCACATTGCTCACTTTTGGATGTACGCCAGAAGGTAAGTTAAATGATACCAGAGATTTAGGTGCTACGGTCGTTCTTAAATCTGCAGATTTGCAGCAGGATGATATTGGATTAGTAAACGGCACATTGTTTTTTGTAGATGACTTCAATGCATGGTTAAGTGCTTATAGTAAAGTGACCAAAGGCTTAATCATTTCACTACGTAACGTCGATGATCCCAATATTAATTTGGTATTTGAAGGCTCTAAAACGAATGATGAAGCGGTAAAAAGAGTAGAGCTATTGTCATCTAAATCTTTTCTTGATGAATGTACTGCGCAGGGTGACCCTATGTCTAATTATTATAAAATTGAGTATTATAATAAAACACCTAATCCAACTAAACACTATTTTGCAATTAGCTTTACCGATGCTGAAGAAAGGAATTGGATAGACTTTGTAAGCCAGAATTCAGCTTTTTTTGAGAAAATGGGCATTACTGTTGCTGGAATTGGTACCAATCCCGATTCTGCTAGTGAAGTGTATATTTTGTTTCGTCAAAAGGACTTTGTTTCATTCCGTAAAGAGCTAAACTCACCTAGAAAAATTAAGCGGTTTTTCGAGGCAATTGCAGTTCCAGAGGATGCTTTAATCTCGTATTGGGTACGAACGAACGAGCCTGCTTAATTTATTTCGATCCATAACCGCCACCTCCCGGTGTGTAAATAGTTACGCAATCTCCTTTATGTACTTCGAAAGTTGAAACACCTTCGATAGGTGTGCTAATATCGTTTGATGTAATTTCTTGCTTGCCTGCCAATCCGCTGTCGCCACCCTCTAAACCATAGGGCAACTCTTTACGGTGCTGCGCCAATATAGTGGCAACCACTGGTTCATTAAATACAAAAGATCGAACAACCCCATTGCCACCATGCCATTTGCCTGTCCCTCCAGAGCCGTTTCTTATACTAAATTCTTTGAGCTCAACGGGGTAGCGGTATTCAAGAATCTCTGGGTCGGTAATTTGAGTATTCGTCATATGTTGATGGACCGCATCGGAGCCATTAAATCCATTTCCGGCTCCCGTACCGCCGCAGATTGTTTCGTAATAACCAAACTCATTATTGCCAAATAAGAAATTATTCATCGTTCCCTGGCTGCAGGCAACTAGATTAAATGCCTTAAGTAAGGTGTCCACCAATCGCTGACTTACCTCAGTATTGCCTCCTACTACAGCAGGACAATGCGATGCACTCGCTGGAAAATTGGGATTAAGTATTGTTCCTTTCGGAATAATAAGCTTTACATTTTGAGTTAAGCCTTCATTGAGTGGGATATCTCCTCCAATGAGGAGTTTTAAAACATAGATTACAGCACCATTTACTATAGCTTCTGTGGCGTTTAGGTTATCGAATGATGTTGTAGATGTGCCCGAAAAATCAATGATAATGCCCTTTTCCTTGGTTATTCTTACCTTGATTTCACTTCCGTTGTCAAGCTTCTCTAAGGCGCTTAACTCATCGAATTCTAATTCATTGAATTTGTCTTCCACCAATCGGGTTGCTTTACTACTAAGCTGATCCATATAAGAAAGTACCTCACCCAGGCCATATTGCTCCGTAATTTTAATAAGGGATTTCTGCCCTTCAATTATGGAAGCCAAAGCAGCCTGGAAGTCAGCAAGATTGTCTGCGACAGATCGCGATGGGTAACGTGAATTACTGAGAAGCGTACTTATCTGATCCCAACGAGGTTCTCCATTATTAACAAGTAACATCGGTGAAATGACAACCCCTTCTTCGGCTAAATTAGCAGCATCTGCTGGCATTGAACCGGGAGCCTTTCCACCAATTTCTGCATGATGGGCTCTATTGGCAACATATCCGATCAACTCCTCCTTAGCGTAGACAGGAGCAATTAAGGTAACATCGGGTAGGTGAGAGCCACCATAGGCTGGATGATTCGTTATTGCTACATCGCCTTCATTAAGTCCTAGCTCGGCGATTACTGCTCTTGTGCATATGCCTAAGCTGCCCAAATGCACAGGGATATGCGGGGCATTAACCACAAGCCTGCCATTCTTATCTAAAAGTGCACACGAGAAATCGAGTCGTTCCTTTATGTTGACAGAAAGTGCTGTGCGCTGAAGTAATGAGCCCATCTGTTCGGCGACAGATTTAAATCTATTCGTATAAAGTGCAAGTTCTACTGCTTCAATGGTTTTGGCGGCAGTGCCGTCATCCATTTTTTTATTAGTAATAATCAGCTGATCATTTTGAAGTCGGGCAGTCCAGCCGGGATTGATAATAATACTGGTAAATGGATTAATTATAATCGCTGGACCCGCGATGACCTCCTCTGAAATTAGGTTAGATGGCCACTCATAGATTTCAGCATCTTGCCATTCATCGGTAAACAATACTTTTTTGGTGCCGTGTTGGATAAAACTGCCCGATTTGTTTGATTGGCGTGTTTCAATATGTGTTTCCGATTGTTCTTTTGCGCTTACGCGAATCGATTCAACTTCAATTTCTCTTTCAACCCAATGACCGAAAACGCCTAAATAGGCGGCCTTAAAATCATTTTTGAGTTTGTCATAATGAGTAAACGGGATATCTAATGTTGTATCCTGTCCCTTTAATCGCAGGTGTATAATAATTGAATCAATCGATGCATTGGGGACACCGCTTTGCTTAATATTATCTAATGCAATAAGCTTTAATTCCTCTATAGCATCTAAAAGCTGTGTTTTCTCGTCGATCGGTATCAATAACTGTTTGATTTCGGATTTTTCAATCAATGCGTGCGCAATACCCGCAGCACTTAGCAAGCTTCCATTATAAGGAGCGATTATAGATGAAATGCCCAGGAGTTTGGCAATGTCACAGATGTGCTGGCCAATGGCTCCGCCGAATCCAAGCAGCTGGTAGTCTTTTGGGTTAAAGCCACGGTTAATCGAAATCTTCTTAATAGCATCGGCCATTTTTTGATTTGCTATAGCTAGAAAGCCACTTATTAATGCATCGTATTCAGAATCGGGATGTGTTATTAATAAGGTTCTAAGAATTTCCTGCAAACCTTTCTTTGCCGCCTCCGTATCCAGCGGAAAACTGAAGCTATCCGAATCTACACGGCCTGATAATAGATTAAGGTCGGTCACTGTAATGGGCCCATTATTACCATAACAAGCAGGACCAGGGCTTGCTCCGGCACTGGCAGGCCCTACCATGAGTCTGCCTTCTTCTACAGCGCAGATTGAGCCTCCGCCGGCTGCCACGGTTTCTATTGCTATAGCTTGTGTAAATAAATGAGCATTACCAACTTCTATTTCAGAAACCGTATCAAACCCATTATCGATACGGGATACATCAGTACTGGTGCCACCCATGTCAATTGTAAGCACTTTATTTGCATTAAGGGCCGATGCCGATGCATAGGCTCCCACAATACCTCCAGCAGGCCCACTTAATAAGCTATCCTTAGGATTAAAGCTATTGAGGTTTGATAATGCTCCGGAACTGGTCATAACCTTAATATTCTTGCGATTAATCTTCTCACCAATATCATCTAAATAGTTATTTAGAACAGGGGTGAGGTAAGCATTTACAACGGCGGTTTCGGTTCGCGTAAGGTATTTAATAGCAGGATATAACTGAGCCGATGAGGTGATTGGAATTGAGCCTAATTCTTTCTGAATAAATTGCGCAGCCAAAATCTCATGGTAGTCATTCTGATAACTGTTTTTAAAAGCAATAGCAATGGATTGTACCTTATTGTCTTTCAATTCTTGAATACAGGTAAGGATTTCTGATTCATTTATTGATTTCTTAATCACTCCGCTGCTATCTATGGACTCGTTAATTTCAATTATTAGCTGGGTAAGATTCTTTCTTTTGTTAATATTTAAAGCAAAAAGATCCGGACGCTGCTGCGTGCCTATTTCCAGAAAATCTTTAAACCCTTTTGTTAGAATAAGTGCAGTCTTGCCTCCATTGAATTCAAGTAGGGCGTTCGTCCCCCTAGTTGTGCCTAATCGAAGTTTAATTTCAGGTAGACGATCCGAAAGCTGAGTTTTAGTTGCAATACGAGCTGCAAGAATGGGTGCTTGTTCGTTGGCATAGAGGTATATAAGCTCATCTGCTCCGATATTGGGCAAAGGTTCGTTCGTCTCAAACAGACCGTTTGCTGTATTTTGAGCAATGCGGCATGTATAGTTGGCTGATGGAATCTCAAGGTAATATCCTTTATATAGGTTGTCATCAATATAATTAAGGTCAATTACTAGCCGGTTATCAGAAATTGAGCTCTTGGCCCTACCGCCAACTTTTCCAGAACTTAACACCTTTATGAAGCTTACCTGGTCATTTGGTCCTTTAGCTATACAATCCGTAAAGGTTCCTCCCGTATCTACACTTATTTCCCAGCATTTATTCATTAAATCAAATGTAGCCTAGTACGAGGGGACTAAAAAGTTGTGTTTATAGTTTTATCGGCCTCATCTCACTATTTGTAGGCTCTAGATTAGGAAAAGAATAAGAAAATAGCGTTAATTGTATTATTTAATAGAATTATTAAATAGTGCTATGAAGGTACAAGAGAATATGGAGGAGGCCATCCTGGAGTCGGCTACTGAATTGTTTTTAGTAAAAGGCTTTGCTGCAACTTCTACAACGGAGATTGCGAAGAAGGTAGGATGCAATCAAGCTTTAGTGCACTATTATTTTAGAACAAAGGATAAGCTCTTTGAGGCCATTTTTCAGAATAAGATGAAGTTTTTTCTGGGTAGCCTGCTTGAGATTAATGCCGGTGACTTGCCTTTTAAGGAAAAGCTAAGAAGACGAATAGAGGCACATTTCGATGCTCTCGCTCTGGAACCAAAGCTACCACTCTTCTTTTTTAGTGAAATCAGTCTAAATCCGAACAGAATAGAATCGCTACGAACTGTAGTCGGTGATTTGCCCAAACAGGCCCTGGCGCATATTAATGCTGAGTTAGAGGTTGAAATTCGAGCAGGTAGAGTAAGGCCAACTACGGTTGAAAATTTATTAATGACCATTGTGTCGCTAAATATTACCGCATTCCTTGTAGAGCCTATGTTTCGACTTATGACTAGCATGGATTCAGAGCAGTTTCAAGTCTTTCAGGCGGCAAGGAAAAAGGAAAACGTTGAAATAGTTTTAAGAAGTCTAGAACTTAAAGAAAATAGTGATGAGGTATAAAGTTTATCATCTAGGTCGGCATCGTAATCTTTTAATATTATTTGTTGCCTCTATATTGCTCTTATTGCCTATAGAAAGGTCCTATGGTCAAATATCGCTCGATTCGTGCCATATAAAAGCCAAAGCCAATTATCCGCTAATTAATCAATATCAGCTTATAGAGCAGACGAAAGAGTTTTCATTAGCGAACGCAGGAAAAGCCTATTTGCCCCAACTCGATGTTACCCTATTAGGAGGTGTAATTGATGGGCTTCCCAGTTTTGCACCACCTGGCGCGAGCGAATCCGATGGAACGGCATTTAATATGATTGCTGTATTACAGCTTAACCAGACTATTTGGGATGGTGGCATAACTAAGGCCAAGAAAGGAATGATTGAAGCTAATGCTGAAATTGAGCAGGCAGATCTCGATGTAGCCCTTTATGCTTTAGAAGATCGTGTTAATAATTTGTACTTCGGCACCTTGCTAATCGATGAGCAAATTGGTCAACTTTTGCTTCTAAAAGCAACCCTAGAACGGAATAAAAAGAAAGTTGAGATCGCCGTACAAAATGGCACTGCGTTTAATTCTGATGTCGATGAAATTACTGTTGAGGTAATTAATGCAGAGCAAAAAATCTCTGAACTCCATCATAATCGATTGGCCTACCTAAGTGTTTTGTCGGCTATGATCGGGGAGGACCTCGACCCTGAGCAGCAGTTAATAAGGCCTGCCTCAGAACTGCCCAGCCAGATAATAGAGATGAACCGGCCTGAGCTACAATTATTTCAAAACAAACTTAAACTCCTTGAGGCACAGGCGAAAATCGACAAAGCAGCGGTTTTACCTAAGATCGGTATTCTTGGTTTCGGTACATTCATTCAACCGGGTGTAGACTTTGGAGCATCTACCATTAATAATCTATTAGTAGCTGGAATATCTGCTAATTGGAGTCTTGGGAGCCTATATAGGAATGGCAATAATAAAAAGTTAACCGAAGTTAATATTTCAAAAGTCAAACTTCAGCAGGAAACTTTTTTGTTTAACACCAATCTAGCGTTGACTCAAACTAGAAATGAATTGGCTAAATATGAATCAGTTCTTGAGCAGGACAGAAAAATACTTGCCCTGAAGTCATCCATTAAAAAGTCATACGAAATCAAGTATGACAACGGCGTGAGTACTATGACTGCCTTGCTGAACAAGGTTAATGAAGAGAGCATGGCTAAACAAACGCTTAATCTGCATGAGATTCAATATCTCATGAAACAATATCAGTATAAAAATCAATCTGGAAATTAATTCTTAATCTATATAGAAATGAAATCATCTATTCTTATCACAGGTATTGCAATTCTAATGATTAGTTGTGGCGAAGAGGAGTCTGTTATCGATGCCTCGGGAGTATTCGAAGCAACGGAAATCATTGTCTCTTCTGAAGCGAATGGTAAAATTCTAGAAATGCCTGTCCAAGACGGTGACAAAGTCAACCTGGGACAAATTGTATGTAAAGTAGATAGCATTCAATTAAGATTGAAATTAGAACAACTACAAGCTAGTAAAGAGGCGCTGCTGGCCAGTCGACCTGAAATCGAGGCACAAATAGATGCTACACAGCAAGAAATTGCCAAGCAAGAATTTGAAAAAAAGCGTATTGAGAAGTTACTAGCAGGCGATGTGGCCACCCAAAAGCAATTAGACGATGTAGAGTCAATGTTGTCCATTCTGAAGGCAAGGTTAAGGTCTCAAAAAAGCACGTTGAATACTAGTATTCGGTCTATAAATGCTCAAACTAAGTCAATCGATGTTCAGATTAAACAAGTTCAGGATCAGATCAATAAATGCATTATCAGAAGCCCGCTAGTAGGTACGGTGTTGCTAAAATATGCTGAGGCGGGTGAAATGACTGGTGTAGGCAAGCCTCTTTATAAAATTGCAGACATCGATAACATGATATTACGGGCTTATGTAACGGCAGATCAATTAGCCGAATTAAAAATAGGGCAACAAACCACGGTATATGGTGAATTTGGTTCATCAGATTTAAAAGAATATTCCGGTAGAATCACCTGGATATCAAGTAAGTCTGAATTTACTCCCAAGACCATCCAAACCCAGGATGAGCGCGCAAATCTTGTGTATGCTGTAAAAGTAGCCGTCCCAAATGATGGGCTACTAAAGATAGGAATGTACGGTGGATTTTCATTTTGATAAGCATGACACCTGCAGTTGATGTTAAAAATATCGTAAGAAGCTATGGGAAGGTAGAAGCGCTTAAAGGTGTCAGCTTTACTGTGCCCAAAAGTGAAATATTTGGAATTATTGGACCCGACGGAGCGGGTAAGACGACCCTGTTCAGGATTTTAACTACACTACTACTTGCCGACGAAGGTACAGCCTCCGTTGATGGTGATGATGTAGTGAAGGATTTTAAGTCGATACGGAATAAGGTAGGCTATATGCCGGGTCGATTTTCACTTTATCAGGATCTATCGGTAGAAGAGAATCTCTCAATTTTTGCAGCTATTTTCAATACCTCGATTGAAGAGAATTATTACTTAATTGAGACGATATACAAGCAGATAGAACCCTTTAAAACCAGAAAAGCCGGGGCGCTCTCGGGCGGAATGAAGCAAAAATTAGCCTTATGCTGTGCACTGATTCATAAACCTGTTGTACTGTTTCTGGATGAGCCCACTACAGGTGTAGATCCCGTCTCGAGGAAAGAGTTTTGGGAGATGTTGTTTGATCTTAAGAGACAGGGAATCACTATTCTCGTTTCGACACCATATATGGATGAAGCGAGCAAATGCGACCGGATCGGACTTATGCTGGAGGGCAGATTCTTAAATATCGATACGCCAGAAGGCATTATTAAGAGTTTTGACAAGGAATTATGGTCTGTAACTTCTCGGGATATGTCTAAACTACTAAATGACGTTCGGCGAAATCCAGCAGTGAGCAGCTGTTTCGCTTTCGGGGATACCCACCATGTTACATTTAGAGAGGATAATTCAAAGAATAAAGCTGAACTAACAACATTTCTGGAGGAGCACGGGCATGATTCTGTAAGAATAGTAAATACTGTACCAACAGTTGAAGATTGTTTCATGGAATTAGCAGGAAGGTGAGCGTAATAGAGGCAAATAATCTTACCAAAAGATTTGGTCAGTTTACCGCAGTAGACGCGATTTCTTTCAAGGTAGAGGTAGGTGAGATATTTGGATTTTTAGGAGCCAATGGTGCGGGTAAAACTACTGCTATGCGCATGCTTTGTGGATTGAGTAAGCCAACAGCAGGTTCGGCAGTGGTAGCTGGCTTTGATATACAGAAATCACCAGAAGATATTAAAAAGAACATTGGCTATATGAGCCAGAAGTTTGCTTTATATGAAGATTTAAAGGTTTGGGAGAACCTTAGGCTTTATGCCGGCATTTATGGTATTCCAGAAAAAAAGATCGATAATCGAACTGATGAAATGCTGAGAATCCTCGGTTTTGAATCTGAGAAAAATGCCATGGTAGCTTCTCTGCCCCTGGGCTGGAAACAAAAATTAGCCTTCTCTACAGCTATAATACATAATCCGAAGATTGTTTTTCTCGATGAACCTACGGGTGGAGTAGACCCAGCATCCAGGAGACAGTTTTGGGAGCTGATATACGACGCAGCAGATCGAGGGATAACGGTTTTTGTGACGACCCACTATATGGACGAAGCAGAGTATTGTGATAGGGTGTCGATTATGGTTGATGGTAGAATTGACGCACTGGATAGCCCTGCCAGGCTTAAGGAGAAATATGAGGCTGACAATATGGATCAGGTATTTCATCAACTAGCAAGAAACGCTAAACGAGCAGACATTTAGCATGAAACAGTTCCTAATCTTTACAAGAAAAGAGTTTTATCATATCCTGCGCGATCGCTGGACAATGATCATGCTAATAGCGATGCCCATCGTAATGATTATCCTCTTTGGCTTTGGGATAACCACGGAGATTAGAAATGCTAAGGTTGCAATCTATGATCCATCGAAAGACCAAGCAACCCAAGGTATCATGGATCGGCTTTCGACTAGCGAGTATTTTACTATTACCGAATACCCAGAAGTTCCTGAGAAAGTGGAATCGATGTTCAAGACCGGAAAAATAGGGCTAGCTGTAATATTTAGCGAAAGATTCTACCAAGATTTGGTACATACTGGCGAAGCCCAAATACTGCTTATTGCCGATGGATCTGACCCTAATACTGCATCTACATTAACAAGCTACGCATCGAGGATAATAATGCAATACCAAATGGAACTGTTAGGTCTTGAGTCTCGTCCATTACAAATCCACACAGAAGTAAAGCTCCTTTATAATCCTACGATGAAGAGTGCGTACAATATAGTTCCAGGTGTAATGGGAATGGTTTTGATGCTGATCTGTGCAATGATGACGTCGGTATCAATCGCTAAGGAAAAGGAATTAGGCACTATGGAAGTAATTCTTGTATCGCCGATGCCACCAATTCTAATTATCCTTTCAAAGGTTGTTCCTTACTTCTTTATTTCTATGCTCAATTTTACCAACGTTCTTTTAATTGCGGTTTTCTTATTGGGTGTGCCAATAAATGGCAGTTTGCTGTTGCTCTATTTTGTGTCGATCGTATTCATTTTTGTTGCACTCGCCTTAGGGCTAATGATATCATCTGTAACCGATAAGCAATTAGTGGCGCTTTTAATGTCGGCTATGGGGTTAATGATGCCAACAGTTATGTTGTCTGGGTTAATGTTTCCTATTGAAAATATGCCCATTATTCTTCAGGGAATCGCGCAACTAATCCCTGCGAAATGGTATATCGAGGCAATAAGGGCTGTAATGATTAAAGGGCTTGGGGTAACTGGAATTATAAAGGAGTTGTCGGTGCTGTTTTTTATGGCGTTTGTCTTGATCGCTATTAGTTTGAAAAGATTTAAAATTAGGCTGGAGTAGCTATGTTAAGATTCTTACTGGAGAAGGAGTTCAAACAATTCGGTCGAAATAAGTTTTTACCGAGGTTGGTGATTATGTTTCCCTTAATGGTGCTTTTGGTCTTTCCAATGGTAGCTGATTTTGAGGTAAAAAATATAAACCTAAGTATTATCGATCATGATAGAAGCAGCTTTTCTGCCGAACTCATCCAAAAAGTGCAGGCTTCTGGCTATTTCAGGATTACGGATGTTTCGGATAAATACTCACAGGCTTTATTAGGAATAGAAGATGAGTCCTCGGATGTGATACTTGAAATTCCTGTGAATTTTGAGCGCTCGATGATAGCCGAAAATCATGGTAGTTTGATGATCTCCGCTAATGCAGTAAATGGCAATAAGGGTGGACTAGGATCATCGTATCTGCTTAATATTATCAATGATTTTAATGACGAAATTAGAACCGACTTATTAAAGAGTGCTGCAAAACTTCAAGTGCCATCTTTTGAAATAATAAACTCATATCGATATAACGCGGCATTGCTTTATGAGTTCTATATGGTACCAGCGCTAATTGTGATGGTAATGGCTATGATTTGCAGTTTTCTGCCAGCATTGAATATCGTTTCTGAGAAGCAAAACGGAACAATTGAACAGATTAATGTGACCCCTATAACTCGATTTATGTTTATCCTCTCTAAGTTGATCCCTTATTGGGTAATAGGATATGTCGCAATTACGATATGCGTTTTAGTAGCAAAATTTGTTTGGAATCTGGATATGGAAGGCTCACTGGCAACTTATTACGCTTTTGTAACCATATTTATTCTTGGTATTTCAGGATTTGGTCTGGTGATTTCGAATTATGCAGCTACTGTACAGCAGGCGATGTTCATGATCTTCTTCTTCATTCTTACTTTTATTTTTATGAGTGGGCTTTATACGCCCATTGATAATATGCCGGATTGGGCTCAAAAACTTAGTTATTTCAGCCCGTTGCGCTATATTGTTTACGTAATGCGGATGATATTCTTGAAGGGAAGCAATATTATAGAACTTATGCCCCAATTTATTGCCCTAACTGGAATTGCAATTTTCTTTAATATTTGGGCTGTTCTGAGCTATCATAAAACTGTTTAGAATAGTAGAAACCTAAATAGATAGCCACTCATCAAGTTGTGAAGTTCTTTGCTTCTCATGACTAAGTATTTTTCTAACTTAGGGTTTAGGAATTCTAATGTTAGCCATATGTTCACTAGAAAAATATATACCAATCGACGCAATCAACTTAAATCACAATTTAACGGAGGTCTCATGCTTTTCCTTGGCAATGAGGAAAGCTCCATGAATTATGTAGACAATGTCTATACCTTTCGTCAAGACAGCACTTTTCTATACTATTTCGGTATAGATCAACCAGGATTAGCTGCAGTTATAGATTTAGATAACAATACGGAAGTCATCTTTGGTGATGAGCTTTCAATCGACCATATAATCTGGATGGGTAACCTCCCGACATTAAAAGACCGCGCTGAAAAGGTGGGCGTAAGAGAGACGAAACCATCTGACACCCTGGCATCTTATCTTAAAAACAGAGATGTGCATTACCTGCCTACTTATCGACCAGAACATCAAATAAAGCTTTCTATTCTTTTATCTCGGCCTCTTACGGAAATTGATAAGAATGCATCCGAAAAGATGATCATTGCCATTGGAGAGCAAAGAATAATTAAGTCGGTAGAAGAAATTGAGCAAATGGATGAAGCGGCTAGTATTACTGCCGATATGCATTTGGCTGCGATGAGGTTTGCGAAGCCGGGTATGACCGAAGCGCAGGTTGCGGCCAAAGTACGTGAGGTTGCGCTGGCACAGGGTAATGATATTTCATTTCCAATTATCGCCACGATTAATGGACAAACCCTGCACAACCATTACCATGGCAATGTTATTAAAGATGGCGACCTGTTTCTCTTAGATACGGGCGCATCCAACCATATGCACTATGCAGGCGATATGACACGCACTTTTCCAGTCTCCGCCAGGTTTACTGATAAACAAAAGGACATCTACTCCATTGTCCTGAAGGCTTTCTTTAATTCGCTAGAGGTGTTAAGACCGGAGATTAATTATAAAGATTCACATTTTGCGGCTTGCAAAACCATTTTTGATGGTTTAAAGTCCTTAGGGATTACAAAGGGTGATACTGATCAAGCAGTTGCTGAAGGAGCGCACGCTTTATTCATGCCCCATGGGGTAGGACATTTACTCGGTCTTGATGTTCATGACATGGAGAACTTTGGTGAAGAGTATGTGGGATATGCCGGAGCGAAAAAAAGCACCCAGTTTGGGCTTAAATCCTTACGTCTGGGTCGAACACTCAAATCTGGTTTTGTAGTGACCATTGAGCCTGGAATTTATTTTATCCCAGAATTAATCGATCAATGGGAATCGCAGGGGCAACATACTGACTTCGTTAATTTTGATAAGCTTAAGGACTACAGAAATTTTGGTGGCATACGGATAGAGGAAGATGTCCTAGTTACGGATTCAGGATATCGGGTTCTAGGTAAACCACTGGCAAAGACAATTGAAGAAGTTGAAAATGAGAGAGCAAAGGCATTTCAGTCATAAAAAGCTGTTTTGTAATGCTATAATTAAATAACACCAACCAATATTAAATCACCATATCATGAAGAGAAGTTATTATCTCATACTAGTATTTCTAATTATTAGCATCGGTTCAAGTGCACAAAAGCTCAGTAAGACAGAAAAGAAGATTATCGCTGCCGTGAGCGCCAACAATGAAGAAGCACTTCAGTTTCTAGAAGAGGTCGTAAATATGAACAGTGGAACCATGAACCTCGATGGTGTTCGACAAGTCGGTGCCGAATTCGATGCTAAATTTAAAGATATTGGCTTTGAAACCCGTTGGAGCGAGATGCCGGCTGAAATGAATCGAGCAGGACATCTATTTGGAGAAATCAAAGGCACTAAGGGTAAAAAACTATTACTAATTGGTCACCTCGATACTGTTTTTGAGAAGGATAGCCCTTTTCAGAAATGGGCCGAGCAAGACAGTATCGCTTTTGGTCCGGGTGCCGAAGATATGAAAGGCGGTAATGTAATTATGCTTTATGCTTTAAAAGCCCTAAGAGAACAAGGTTTGTTAGATAATGCCCAGGTGATAGTAGCGCTTCATGGTGATGAAGAGGAGTCTGGGAAGCCTATTGCGACAAGTCGTAAAGATATTGTTGAAGCTGGCAAGCGAAGCGACATAGCATTGGGTTTTGAAGGTTCGTCCGGGTTTAACAAAGCAACTATTGTGCGCAGAGGGTCGAGTGGTTGGCGATTAGAAGTAACCGGCAAAAGAGCACATAGCTCTGGCATATTCAATGAAAACAATGGGGCTGGCGCAATTTTCGAAATATCCAGAATATTGAATGAATTCTACGAAGAGTTGCATCAAATAGAGTATTTAACCTTTAATCCAGGAGTGATCTTAGGGGGGACATTTGTCGATTATGATACACAGAATTTTAAAGGCACGGCTTATGGTAAATCAAATGTGATTCCTCAGACTGCCATAGTAACTGGTGGTTTACGATTCATCTCAGAAGAACAGAAGGCTATGGCAAGAGAAAAAATGAAAGAAATTGTTGCCAGAAACTATCCAAAAACTGAAGCGAAAATCACCTTCTGGGACAGCTATCCTGCCATGTCACCAACGGATGGAAACAAGGAAGTAATGGGTGTATTGAGTGATATTAGTGTGGCTATGGGCCGAGGTGAGGTTGTTGGCGTAGATCCGCTTAAGCGAGGCGCTGCCGATATATCTTTCGTTGCAAAATATACCGATGGCGTAGATGGTTTAGGGGCAATGGGAGGCGCAGGGCATACCCCAGAAGAATACATGGACCTAAGAACTTTTGAAGAACTAACCCAACGCGCTGCACTTTTGATTTACCGCTTAACAAGATAACCTTAATTATATATGAAACGCAATCTTATCGCAACACTCGTAATACTATTTGTTTTGGCACATGGTTGCCAACAGCCAATAGAGCAATCGGCATCAGATTTTTCAGTAGAATACGAAAAATTCACACTTGACAACGGCTTAGAGGTGATTTTTCACATCGATCGTTCCGATCCGGTTGTAGCCGTAGCCCTAACAGCACATGTGGGTTCGGCGCGCGAGAAAGCCGGTAGAACCGGCTTTGCCCACCTTTTCGAGCACCTATTATTCCTTGAATCGGAAAACCTGGGAAAAGGAGGTCTCGATAAGATGAGTGCTCGAATTGGCGGTTCTGGAGCCAACGGCTCCACCTCGCGCGATCGTACCAATTATTTTCAAACCGTTCCTAAAGATGCTCTGGAGAAGATGATTTGGGCGGAGGCCGATAAACTGGGTTGGTTTATCAATACGGTAACGGAACCGGTACTGGCCAAAGAAAAACAAGTAGTTAAGAATGAGAAGCGTCAAGGGGTAGATAACCGTCCCTATGGCCATACCAGTTATGTGATTGATAAAAATCTCTATCCTGCAGACCATCCGTATAATTGGCAAGTAATCGGCTCTTTAGAGGATTTACAGAACGCTACATTAGCCGATGTTAAAGAGTTTTTCAATCGATGGTATGTTCCAAATAATGTTACCTTAACCATTGCTGGTGATTTTGACGAAGCACAAGCCAAAGAGTGGGTTCATAAGTATTTCGATGAAATCCCGAAAGGAGAGCCAATCACTCCATTAGCTAAAAGAGCAGGTGTTGTAGCCGAGACCGTTAAACTCTACCATGAAGATAATTTTGCTCGTCTGCCAGAATTAACGATGGTATGGCCAACGGTTGAACGTTACCATCCAGATAGTTACCCCTTAGCTGTGCTCACTGAATATTTAGCATTTGGCAAGCGCGCACCATTATATCAGGTGTTAGTTGAAGATAAGCAGTTAACCTCCGACATATCGACCTTTAATTATGATTCTGAACTTGCCGGGCAGCTTTACCTTACTGTACTTGCTTTTGAAGATACGCCTCTAGATGAAGTTATGGACGGTATTGAAGAGGCAATGGTTAAATTCGAGACCGAAGGAATATCTGAAAAAGACCTTAGTAGAATTAAGGCAGTTCAGGAAACAGATTTTTATAATGGACTCTCCAGTGTGTTGGGAAAGGGCTTTCAGCTAGCACAGTACAACATATTTGCCAATGATCCTGGTTATGTTTCACAAGATATAGCCAGTATTCTTGCAGTAAGTGCAGCAGATGTTATGCGCGTTTATGAAACCTATATTAAAGATAAAAATTACATTGCCACTAGCTTTGTTCCCCAGGGAAGACTCGATTTAGCACTATCAAATTCAGATAAAGCAGAAGTAGTTGAAGAACAAATAGTAGAAGGGGCTGAGGAAAGTTTTGATGCCTCGATAACAGCAGAATATGAGCCTAACCCATCTACATTCGATAGAAGCGTTGAGCCTCCTTATGGTGAGGCACCAACCGTTACCGTGCCTGTTGTTTGGGAAGAAGAGTTGGCAACGGGATTAACCGTTTATGGCATTGAGAGTAACGAAGTCCCATTGGTCAATTATAATATTATCATTGAAGGCGGGCAACTACTCGAGTCCAATGATAAGCTTGGTGTAGCGTATTTAACCGCATCTCTAATGACAGAAGGAACTGCCAACCGTACACCAGCTGAACTCGAAGATGCAATTCAGCAGCTAGGTGCCTCAATACGCATAAATTCCAGTAAAAATCAGATTTCGGTTAGTGTAAATACCTTGGCCAGAAATTATCAGGCTACACTCAACTTAGTAGAAGAAATGCTTACACAACCCAGGTGGGATGAGACAGAATTTGAGCTTCTTAAGAATGAAACATTAAGCAGAATTAAGCAGCAGGAAGCTAACCCCAACAGTATTGCCGAAAATGCTTATAACAGGTTGCTATATGGAAATGATGATATACGTGCACAAAACCTCATGGGTTCGGAAGAATCTATCCAATCTATTTCGTTAGACGACTTAAAAGCATATTACGATAATAACATTTCTCAAGCTGTAGCTAAGATGCACGTGGTTGGAGCCATTGCTAAAAATGAATTTTTGAGCTCTTTGAATAGTTTAACCGAATCATGGAATGCTGTTCCTGTTACTATTCCCGAACTGAAGATTCCGGCGCCACCAGAAGAATCGGCTGTCTATTTTTATGATGTGCCCGATGCTAAGCAATCGGTACTTAGAATTGGTTACCCTGCGCTGTCTGCAACAGACCCTGACTTTTATCCGGTAACAGTTGCCAATTACATTCTTGGTGGTGGTGGTTTTGCCTCTCAACTTACTCAGGAGCTGAGAGAAGGGAAGGGCTACACCTACGGTATTTCTTCTCGATTACGCGGCGATAATATTTCAGGCAACTTTACGATTAGTAGTGGAGTTCGCTCGAATATTACTTTAGAAGCAACGGAATCAATTAAATCGATCTTAGAGAATTACGGACCTGGGTATACAGATTTGGATCTGGAAACAACGAAGGGTTTCCTTATTAAAAGTAATTCACGGGCCTTTGAGACTGCTCGCGCTAAACTGAATATGCTGCAAAACATAAGCGAATATGGCTACGAATACGATTATATTAAGCAGAGAGAGCAAATCGTGAATGATATGACAATTGATAAGATAAAATCATTGTCAGAAGAGTATTTTGATCCTTCAAAAATGGTTTGGTTAGTGGTTGGAGACCGAAAGACCCAATTTGAACGGATGAAGGAATTAGGTTATGGCGACCCAATATTGATTAATGACATTACATCACCTGAAAAATAGAATCATGAAATTATCTTTATTAGTACTTGTAGCTTTCTTTGTTGTAAGCACAACGATAGCTCAGGAAAAGAAAGATCCTTCCTTCGAGGAGGTAATTTCTCTTCAAAACGTATCTAACCCAGAGATCTCACCCGATGGTAAATCTATATTATTTACAAAATCTGGAACAGATTGGCAGGAAAACAGATTTGACACAGAAATTTGGCTTTCTAAAAATGGAGCTAAGCCAATTCAGTTAACTAATAACCCGAAAGCTAGTTCTGGTTCACCTAAATGGTCACCAGATGGGAAGTGGATCGCTTTTATATCGAGAAGAGGTGAAAACAGCCAGATTCATGCCATTCGGTTTGAAGGAGGAGAGGCTATTCAGGTATCGAAGTCGGAAGGGAACATTGGAAGCTTTCAGTGGTCGCCTAATGGCAAAGAAATCGCTTTTTTATACACCGATAAGCCAAAGGATGAGAAGAAGAGAAAGGACAAGTATGGCAGCTATGCCGTAGAAGATAAGGAGTTCGAACTAACCCATCTCAGGCTAATCGATTTTGATCCGCAAGGAGCAATGCAATGGAAATTGCCATTGGAATTAAATGATTCAACATTGCAGGCGAAAGCTAATGGAGAAGTGCTGATAAAAAGTAATGACTTTACGATCGAAGGATTTTTATGGTCTCCCGATGGCAGTAAGATTGCTTTTGATCATCAACCAGACCCGTTAATCAATAGCTTTTTCAACTCAGATATATCTGTTTATGATTTGAAAACGAAAGAGTATAATGTATTAATTGAAAATCCCAGCTACGACGGAATTATTGCTTGGTCACCCGACAGTAAATCGTTATTATACACTTCAAGTTTAGATAACAGAACATCTAATTATTATGCTAATGATCAATACTTTATAATTTCTTTGGGCAATAAGAAAGTACGTGAAATCGCAACGGATTTCGATGAGAATATCAACCGGTTAGTTTGGAATGACAAGGCCATTTATGGAACAGCATGGCAGAAAACAAAGCGTCATTTACTATCCATTAATCCAAAGAATGGGAAAACCACCCTTTTATCAACAACACCGGAGAGGATCTATGATTTTAGTATGGATAAATCGGGGGCCAGCATCAGTCTTACAGGAGCAAATGATAATGACTTAACCGAAATCTATCTTGCTGATATTACACTGAAGTCACTCAAGAAGATTACCAATAATTCAGAGCAAATAAAGGATTGGAACACAGCGCAAAGCGAAGTGGTTCGGTGGAAAAGCAAGGATGGAGCAGAGATTGAAGGTGTCCTACATAAACCTCAGAATTATGATCCGGCTAACAAGTACCCTTTGATGGTGGTTATTCATGGTGGCCCAACCGGTATAAGCACACCGGGGCCAACACCGGCATATGTATACCCCATAATTCAATGGCTTAATAAGGGAGCCTTGGTATTGCGACCTAACTATCGTGGTTCTGCGGGCTATGGCGAGGATTTTAGAAAACTTAATGTGAATAACCTTGGCGTAGGTGATGCCTGGGATGTAGAGTCAGGAGTTGACCATCTTGTGGCTGAAGGTGTAGTAGACGAGAGCAAGGTGGCATCGATGGGCTGGAGTCAGGGCGGTTATATTTCAGCCTTTCTCACCACTAACTCAACAAAATTTAAAGCTATTTCAGTGGGAGCAGGAATATCTAACTGGATGACCTATTATGTAAATACCGATATACACCCTTTTACCAGGCAGTATTTACAAGCTACACCTTGGTCTAATAAAGCGGTCTATGAGAAAACATCGCCAATGACTAATATTAATAAAGCTCAGACACCAACATTAATACAGCACGGTGAATTTGATAAGAGAGTACCGCCGGCCAATGCATTCGAACTTTATCAGGGCTTACAGGATGTAGGTGTTGAAACCGAATTAGTAATTTATAATGGTTTTGGCCATGGTATTACCAAGCCAAAAGAACGCTTGGCAGCAATGTGGCATAACTGGCAATGGTTTGGAAAATATATCTGGAACGAGGAGATAGAATTGCCTTTAAAATAGATCATGGGTCATAATCAAGATCAGCTTACGGCGTTAGTCAAAAGTGAAATAGACAAGACTCAAAAGTTGATAGCAACTTATAAGGACTTGAATGCACCTATAGCACCAGATGTAGCAATAGGGCGCATATCCAGAATGGACGCCATTAATAATAAAGCCATCACAGAGGCATCTTTGCGCCAGTCAGAGTCTAAACTAAAGGGACTGCAACAAGTTCTGAAAAAGGTTGGAACCAAGGATTTTGGTATTTGCAATAAGTGCAAACAACCCATTCCCATAGGAAGGATTTTAATTAGGCCCGAAAGTCAACTCTGCGTTAACTGTGCTAGTTAAATTTCATCGGGGTTAACTCTGGTAGGTGTTTGCTCTCCAGATATTATTCCCTTAGCACCTTGAACAATAGCCTTTACTGTATTGGTTAAGTGGGGTATATCTAATGTTGCCACCTCATCTGTAACCTGATGATAATCTTGGTCTACGTCAATAGGGGTGGTGCTTATCGAATGAGCCGGCACCCCTAAGCGTGCAAGTGTCGCGTTATCGGATCGATAAAAAAGGTTTTGATCTGGATATGGGTCGGCGTAAAATTCGTAGCCTGTACCTTCTGCACTCGCTTGAAGCAGGGGGCCAAAGTCGGATTTGTCCCAGCCGGATATCCATGCAGTATTTGGTCCGCTTACAGCTGGTTTTCCAATCATTTCGATATTAAACATGGCTACGATTTCATCTGGGCTAAGATTGTTGGAAAAAAACCTCGATCCATAACCGCCCATTTCTTCGGCAGTAAAAGCCACGAACAAGAGTGTTCGTTCTGGCTTGGGCTGAGTAGCAAAGTATTTTGCGAGGGCCATTACGGCAACGGTCCCCGATGCATCGTCATTAGCGCCGTTTGCGATAGAATCGCCATCATTATTCGCTTTACGAATGCCGATATGATCGTAATGGGCTGAAAACAATACATATTCATCAGTTCGCTCCCCAGAAATTGCACCCACAACATTACTAAGCTTCTTGGTTTCTATAGAAGCTGTCGCTTTAAAGTGGTAATTACTAACTTCATTAATTTCGGATATGGCCATAACAATGGAGCGACCGGAGCCTAATTCGAAGGTTCTATTTGCCCGGCTAAAAAATCGAGAATACCGCTCAAAAGCTTGCCGATGTTCTGGGGCTACAATAACCAATAGATTATCATCGTTACGCCGGAAGCGCCCGAATTCTTCGTAGAAATCATCCTCTGGTTTAATATAAGTTATAATAACGTTTTCGCTATTTTGCCATTCAATTACCTCATCATTCAATTGTGCAACAAAATTGCGATCATCTATCGTTTGATCATTAATAATAAGCTCTAGCTTACCCTGGGAAATTTCGAAAAGGGAGAATTCTTGAATATGATTAAGACTTCCTTCGAACTCTTCTAGACCAGCATTGCTAAATTCATTTGCAATATATTCAGCGGCAATTTCAATTTCAGGGCTAAACGTTCGCCTTCCTCGTAATTCATTGGAAGATAAATAAGTGATTTTTTCCTTTACGTACTCTTCATTAATTTCGAAGGTCTCGCAGCCGCTACTCGTTAAAAAAGCGATAACTACTATTAATCCGATGCTTTTTCTCATGTTAATCATTAATTTTAGCCCGCTAATATATCACAATCTTTTTTGCCATTTCTTATGCAGTTATTTCAACGGTTAACCAAACTAAGTACAAAGGCCATTTATGCGCTGGTGTGTCTATTTCTGCTATTTCTAAATTATTCCTCCCATGCATCTAATAAGGACAGTATCGATAATTCACTCGAGCGGAAGTTGAATACTGTGATGAAAGATTTTGAAGGTGAAGCAGGTATTTATGTATATCATTTTGCGAAGCAAGCCAAGGTGGGAATTAACCATAATAAGTTGTTTCCTACGGCAAGCATGATCAAAGTGCCTATTATGCTAACCTTATTTAATAAAATTGATGCTGGCGATTTAAGCTATAATGATAAGATGCTTTATAAGGATTCTCTATTGTATTCAGGAGATGACATTCTAGGATCTTTTAAGGATGGAGAGCAAGTTGTGTTGAGCAAGCTGGTTATGCTGATGATTACCATGAGTGATAACACCGCGAGTTTATGGTGTCAACATTTAGCGGGTACCGGAACGGCTATAAATGACTGGTTAAGCGATGCTGGAATGAAGAAAACCAGAATGAATTCCAGAACTCCGGGTAGACATAACGATTGGAAGAAGTACGGTTGGGGTCAAACGACGCCCTATGAAATGGCATCGCTGGTAGCCATGATTGGTCAAAAGAAAGCCATTAATTCAGCGGCCAGCGAAGAGATGTTTCGGGTAATGGGTAATATCTATTGGAATAGTGAAGCGTTATCGCAAATACCCCCTGAAATTGGTACGGCGTCAAAACAGGGCTCGGTTAGCCAAAGTCGCTCAGAGGTAGTTTATGTAAATGCCCCTTCAGGAGACTATGTTTTTTGTGTCATCACCAATAAACAAGAAGATACAAGCTGGGATCATTCGAATGCCGGCTTTCAATTAATAAGGGACGCCTCCAAAATAATATGGGAGCATTATGAACCAGATTATCCTTATAGCGCACCGAAAGGATACGAGAAATGGCTTAAATAGAGATGAGTAAACAGGAGTTTATACTTTTAATACCAGCGATCATTTATGGTGTTGCCATCGTAGATCTATTAAAAATATTCCGGAGAGGAATATATTGGGAAATTGTAGGCTGGGGAGTGTATTTACTTACAGCAGCAATCATTCTGATGCTTGGACTCTTTAATCAATTAGATTATTTAGTCGATAGTAATATTAACCTTCTTTTAATAGTACTGCAATCCATCCTTTTTGCCAAAGCTGTTGAATTACTCACACCAGAAGAGAAAGACAAAGATTTTCAGGCTTATTATACACATGTTGCCCGCTATTTCATATTGATGATCGTGCTGGTGTTTACCTTATCATGGGCAGCAGAATATTTCATCTACGATGACCGCGATAAATATGAATTTATTAGACCCCTTAGTTTACTATTAGGATTTATCGCTGTTTTTTGGCAAAACAAGTGGTATCGAAGATATTTATTAATACAAATGACAGCACTTAATTTTTTTATCCTAATTAACGTTTTATAAAGATCAAACCTTAAAATCTGCGGGTATTATTTCGGGCTGATCAGATACCGTAAAATCAAATATGTCATTTCGAGTATAATGTCCATTTACATCGAAATCCATCTTTGCTCTGATAATCTCGTCTAGATCGATCTCTGCCGTAAGCAGTCCCTCTTGGTCGTACAATGGGCCGGCTAATACCTCACCTAAAGGGGAGACAATCACGCTACCACCCCTAGATAATATATGTGGTCGATCTTCAGGAATTGTAGCTTTTAGTTCATCGCTATAGTAGTCTTTGGTAAAGTACTGATTGCATCCAATAACAAAGCATCTTCCTTCGCAAGCGATATGCTCCATTGTCGACTGCCAGGAGTCTCTTGCATCAGCTGTAGGAGCAACATAAATTTCGACGCCTTTTTGATACATAGCCATGCGAGCAAGCGGCATGTAATTCTCCCAGCAAATAAGACCACCGATTCTTCCTAAAGGAGTGTCGAAGCTGGCTAAAGTAGTACCATCGCCCTCGCCCCAAACCAACCTTTCTGCAGCGGTAGGTTTTATTTTTCTGTGTTTGCCAATGAGCTCACCATCAGGGTTGAAGTAGACTAGGGTGCAGTACATGGTTTTATTAGTTTCGTCGCGCTCGGTAATTCCCATCACCAGGAAGAGCTTGGCTTTTCTAGCCATTTCACCCATGCGTTCGGTGTGTTTACTGGGCACCTGCACACTACTTTTCCAGTATTGTTTGTATTGATCTCTGCCTGCCTCGGTACGGCTGCCAACTACAGTTCCAAAACCTAAGCCTGCAGGATATCCCGGGATAAATGTTTCGGGGAATACGAGCAGCTTCACATTTTTCTTGGCTGCTTGTTCTACATAGGATTCTGCTTTATCCAGCGTTTTTTCTATGTCAAATATTACCGAACCTGCCTGTACACAGCCAATTATATACTTAGTCTTCTTTTTCATTTTAATTTAAACCTTACTTTTTATTAAAAACCTGTCCCCAAACTTCTAGATAGTCCAGCTCACCAAGGTTATTTCTTCTAAAACTGATTAATCCTTTTCCATACCATGCTCTACTGTAACTAATTTCGTAGGTGTCGTAATGGAAATGCTGCATTGTGCCTGTTACCGCTTCATTTAGTATATATTCAAGGACATTATCCGACTTCTGTATTCTTACAGTGCCGTATTTCTCATTGTGGTAATCACCTACGAGGCTATCCAATGGAATGGAGGCAGGAGCATTTTCTGCGCGTTCGGGATCATCATCATCATTATTATTTCTTTCATCATAAATAGCTTTTAACTCAGAACTCCAGTCTAAGGATAGCTTTCCATCAAGAAAGATGTCGAAAGTGGCATACATTATTGCATGTCGGATTTCGGTATGATCTAGATTACTGAAAACGTAGACTCCAATATTTTCTTCACGTATTAAGCCAGCAATAGCAACCATGCCTGGTAAGCTTCCCGTATGAAAATCAACTTTTTTGCCCTTATAGTCATGCTGGAACCACCCTAAGCCATAGCTCATCCAATTAGGCTTTGTTAATTGCATAGAAGGGTAGAACTGGTTTGGGGGGATCAATTGTTGCGGTTTAAACAATTCCTCAAAATTCACCCTGCTTATTAACGTGTCCCCGTTAATAATACCATCATTATCTAAAAACCGTATCCATTTACCCATATCCGTAATACTTGACCACATAGAGCCTGCGGGGCCGATGGCATCGGCAGATAGTTGTTGAATAGGTGTGATTTTCTCATCAAGCAAATAATGACCGGTGGCGATATTTTTCATATTAACAGCATCGGCGTAATAACCATAGGTTTCATTCATGCCTAATGGCTGATAGATTCGATCGCGTAAAAACCGGTCCCAGCGCATGCCGCTGGCCGATTCAACTACTTCGCCAGCTGTTAGGTACATTAAGTTTTGGTAGATAAAACTCGATCGTAATGAATAACGCAGATCTGAATCACGAAGTCGATATACTGCGCTATCACTTCCAATGTCCATCCATGTCCATAGATAATCGGTGTTTCCAAGACCCGACCGGTGAGTAAGAAGGTCACGAATAGTAAGTTCATTCGTTACAAAAGGATCTTTCAGCCTAAATTCAGGTAAATGATCGATTACTTTATCATCCCAATTAAGTACGCCGTCATCGGCTAATATGGCTAATGCTGCGGCTGTAAAGGCTTTCGTAGTTGACGCACAAACGAATAATGTGTGTTCATCTACTTTATCTTTAGAAGCGGTCGATATAGTACCATAGGTTTTTGTAAACACGGGTAAGCCATCCTTAACAACGGTAACGGCTAACCCTGGTGGGTTCCAATCCTGTAGTACTTCTTCGATATACTTATCAAGCTTGCCTGCTTGTTTCTGATAGTTCTGACACAAGGCGAATAGGGGTGCCAGGAACATCAGTGTGCTTAAAAGGATTCTTTTCATGGTAATCAGGGTTAGGTAGGCAAGTAAGCCAAATTGGAAAGATAATACAAGAGAATAGATGATAAACGGGAATCGTCTTATCTAACTATTTACATATGTATATTTGGCATAATAATAGTTTTTAGTTTGAATAGCTTGATCGCATTATTCCTTTTTTTGTTTAGCATAGTCGGTGGTAATTACCCCGAAAACAGGCATGCTATATACGTATCAGTATTGGAAATCGAACAAACCAATGAGACTAATGGCACCATTAAGTTAAAGGTTTTTGCCGATGATCTTGAGGATGCTATTCAAAATCACACAGGGAAAAGACTTGATCTATTACATGGTGATTGCACCATGAACTTTAGTCTGATCAGGCAATATCTCAATGAGCATTTACAGCTTGAAATTGCTGGTCAGCAGTTGGCATTTTCTTTTGTAGGTTGTGAGCTTAATGACATATCGTTATGGATATCCTTTGCGTATCAACATGAAGCGTCATGGTCTGCTATTTCTGTCTCGGCGGACTATCTTATGGAGTTATTTCCCACCCAATCCAATGTGGTTTCGGTTGCCAAAGGTGAAACAAAACGTATCGTTAGGCTCCAAAAAGGATCCTCAAAAATACAAATTAGCCTTTAGGTATAAATAAGTTTATTCGTCGTCAACTTTGATTATTAATCAAGGTTTATTCAGAACTATTTGAACATAGAAAGCAAAGCCGCAGTATTTACCGAAACTGCAGTTTTAATAGAGCTTTCTGGAACGGGAAAATAGTAGGGTGAATGTAAACCAGGGACATTGCCTGACTCTAATCTTGACACCGGTGCTGTTCCGAGCCAATAAAGGACAGTTGGAACACTCTCAGGTGTCTGCCCATACATCGAGAAATCTTCACCCACCATAAGCGGTTCAGATTCCACAACATTCGCGGCACCAATTGCTTTTGATGCTGCCGAAGTCATTACATCAACCAAGTCGGAGTCGTTATAATTAGCTGGCGTAAAGTCATCTGGTATCGTTACCTCAGGCATTAGTTCTTCAGGGACTCCAGATGCTATTGCAACACCCTCTGCGATCTCTTTTATACGCTTGTGAACCATTTGACGAACTTCGTCGGTATAAGTCCTTACAGTAAGTTTTAAAGTAACATGGTCGGGGATTATATTATGTTTTATTCCTCCCTGAATAGCGCCTACGGTTATTACCGCCGCATCGGTGGGCTTTAGGTTTCTGCTCACAATCGTTTGCAGTTCCATAACCATTAAACTTGCTGTTACCACTGGGTCAATAGACATATGAGGTGATGCACCGTGCGCACCAACTCCTTTTACAAGGATGTCGACACTTTCTGTGTTAGCCATAGTGTATCCTTTACCAAATCCTACTTTGCCTTCCTCTATGGTTGCACTGCAGTGGAGCCCAAAGCCATAATCGGGCACACCAAACTTCTGATACAACCCTTCTTCAAGCATCATGCGTGCACCTGCACCAATTTCTTCTGCGGGTTGGCCAATGAGGAGCAAGGTACCTTTCCATTCTTTTTTCATCTTAACCATAGCCCGAGCAGTGCCGAGCCACGAAGTCATATGCATATCATGACCACAGGAATGCATAGTGCCAACTTCCTGCCCGTTATAATTGGTTGTAAGCTTACTTTGATAAGGTAATTCTGTTTTCTCATACATTGGTAAGGCGTCCATGTCAGTACGGTACAGAATTGTTGGCCCTTTACCATTCTTATATACTCCTACAATACCGTATCCCCCGAAGTTCTCCGTTACTTCAAAACCGATAGACTTCAATTCCAATGCCAATGCAGCAGCTGTGGCCTTTTCTTCTAAAGAGATTTCCGGATTTTGATGACGTGTCTTGTAGAACTCTAATAAATAAGGCAGGTCATCTTCTATTAATTTGTTTTTACTAGGTGGGTCGGTGGCAAATAAACCCACTGACAACAAACATAAGGCTAGGAGTAAGGTAGTTTTTTTCATAAAGTAGATACTGTTTAAGTTCGCAAGATAAGAAATTTGAAATTAAGACTTGAAGTAGATTGTGTGTATAACAATCAATCCAAAGAGCTGGCCTTATCTAACTATTCTATAAATAGGGTATCGCCTGTACGATGGTTCCATATGCTCGGAATTTGTCCAGATAAAGCGTAGCTGCGCGTATGCATTATTACGAAATTTCTCATCACTAGCGAGCTTCTCTTCGTATTTCTTTTTTAAGTTATTATTTGAGTTAAGTATCTTAATTGCTTCATCTTCAAATACATAAGATGAAAAACCTTCTTTAAATTGTAATATCGAATCAAAGAAGTTCCATCGGAAAAAAGAGTCAGTAGCAAGAGGTTCCAGGGTTTCAATGATGTACCGATTCGTTACTTGGTTTGTAGGCACTAAATAGTCTCCAGCTCTAAATGTCATTTCAGTTTTACTGCTTTCGGTCATCACCTTGTTGTGGAAATAATGTCCTTCCCAAGGGTTTTCTCTGGATTCGAGATTGGTTATATGATAGACTTCAACAGAAATTAGCGAATCATCTTCTAAACGAGTCATCTCAACTTGGTTTCTTTGCATAGCCTCAATAACCCTATACCAGGCCTGCGGGATAATGTAATAATCTGGCTTTTTTATAAGAGTTTTAACCTTATAGCGATTGTAATAAGGGACATTCATAATGTACGGGCTGTTTCTATCATACTTTAGTCGATCCAAGCCACTAACCTCGCTTTTTACCGTAGTTGCAGTATAGCCCTTAAACTCAATCATTGTAGAATCGGTGCGATCGAGTGTCCATTCAATCGGGAAATCAAGTTTTTCGATAATTGTTTTTCTTGCTTCTGCTCTCACTTCCTGAAGTTGAGAGCCGTCTTTATTAAGAAAGCCTAAAACTTCCTTCAAAAAGGTATAGGTTGCTTTAGTCCGTAATTCGAAAGATTTCAGCATATGGGTTTCGCTTTGAAAAGCGATTGTCTGAAAAAGAGCCGCATAACCAGAACTGTATCTTGGTGCATCGAAGAATTGTGACCAACCCTTATCGGGAGTAGAGCCCCATACATTAACGTAGGGGGTCATCTCATAAGGCGTTGTGGCCATTCCATTATACAATGCGGGCATCATTTGCTCATCCAAATACCCTTTCAAGGGTTCTCCGAGCTTATCGGACTGCGGGGTAACCATGGTAAGCACATACTGATAATCAGCACCATTGCTTACATGTGTGTCGACTAATACATCCGGGTCAAGCCAATGAAAAATTTCAGCAAAGCTCTTGGCATTCCTTGTATCATTCTTAATAAAATCACGGTTTAGGTCAAAATTTCGAGCATTACCTCTAAATCCTTTCTCATCGGGGCCATTCTGGTTGGTTCGTGAGCCGGTATTCCTGTTTAATGCTCCTCCAATGTTGTAAAAAGGGATTATCGCAACAAGGGTGTTCTCCAGGTATTTCTTCAATTGCCGATTATTTACCAAATCTCTGGCAAGCATTTGTGATGCTTCAACGCCATCAGGTTCGCCAGGATGAATGGCATTATTAATAAGTAGCACGTTCTTACCCTTAGCACGATTAGAAGCTATATCGAAATCTGCATCTGAAGAAATTAGAACAACATGCAACGGCAGTCCCGAATCGGTTAGGCCATGTTCGCTAATATCAACCTCTTTAAATTGCTCCAGGTTCTTGTAAAAACGAATGCCTTCCTCGTAGGTGCTTGTTTTCGTGTAATTAGAGCTTTCGAAAACCGTTTGTGGCTGTTGTGCAGATGCTGATATTCCGACTGATAGAATAGCTAATAATAGTATAAGTGCTCGCATATTATTATTTAGAAGTTAACTTCCACAATAGTCTGCAATGCTGGGAAAAGTACCAACTAAAATTGGAGCACCGGTAAAAAAATTAATTCGGAGGACTTAGTTATTTCTTTCTAGAAGGTGGTGAATGATCTTGTCAAGATCGGATAGGCTGCATTCGAGTGTGAATTCCGTTTTGGTATAATCCATGTCAGGATCAAGATGCTTGTCGTAATAGCGCTCATATATTCTAACTACGTAGTCTCCGGATTGGGTAGGAGCCGGTAGGCTTTTGAATACCTCTTTGGCCTCATTTATGTCGGCATTACGAAGATAAACTTCACCTAATGGAAAGAATCGCTCGGCTGTATCTTTTTTACCGAACACTACTGCATATCTTACATGAGCCATAGGATGTAAATGTAAGATTAAAACTTAGAGATTATATGTAAAACTGTAATTGAAAAACATTAGCCGTGCTGGGGATGGGTTTTACTGCTAATATTTCGTGAGTGTTGTAGGCACTGACAAATTCGTTCTTGCCAATTCTTGTACGGTTGCCGTCCTTAATGCTCCTGTAATATTGCATTCTGCCGGCATCATTCGCCAGGGCAGAATACAATTCTTTATAATTAAAAGAAATGGGGGAGGGGACAAAGTTTAGTCCGTTATTCATTCTAAAGACCGATTTAGGAATAGGTATGCTGGAAATTACGGTGTATGATTCTATTCTGAGCTGCATTGTATTGACTCAATAAAATATGAGCATCGCTTGGCACATAATTAAATGATTGCTTTAGCTCAGAGATCTTAGAGGTTAACTCATTCATGTAATATCTGATCTGGTCAATGTTCTTACATTTCTGTGGTTTGTCGAAGTTCATTCTTGCGAACCTGCTAAACTCTACATCCAATTTCTTTTGTTCAAAACGTGTCATAAAAGTGTAATTATTCACAAACAAATATTTAATTATAACTCAATAATAAGTATTAAAGGAATAATAGACAAATTAATATGTGTAAAAATGCACATTATTTTGCACACAATAGCGCCAAGTGTCCTTGCGCCCTTTTTTAGGCTGTTTTAGTGCACAAAAAAATCAAGAAATGCTAGAGGAAGGACGGGTAGACCTGGGATGTTTACTTATTTCTGCAAGGCTTTCTTTGTAATATAATAGCGATAGCCAATCATCGCCTTATCGAGCTTGCTTAGTTTAGTTAGGTCGCGTTGGCTGTATCTGGGAAGGATCAGTTTGTTCAGGTTCGCGAGGGCTTTATAGAAGGTTCTTTTCACAATCATCAAAATATATCTTTAAATATAAATCTTTTCGAAAAAAAGCACGTTATTCGTAGTAAGGATTAGGTTAATTAAGTGTATTAAAGTTCTTCAGAATAATGGAAAATGTTTCTCCTGAATATATAAGGTTCGTTGAAGGTTGGCATCAGATAATGTATATAGCTGCAGCTGTATCGCTGCTGTTGGCTATAGTGATCTTTGCTATTCATAAGATAAAGGTAGCTGCGATTAAAACGTACAAAGGTAAGTACGACTTTATTCGATTAAACCAAATAAGAAATTACCAGCTAATATATTTTGCCCTCGGCGCCGTTATTTTTTTTATTGGTAACACCATCGGTGATGAAACTGTTACAAAAAGCTTAGTGTATATTTTTGTGCGGGTTTGGATAAGTCTATGCGTCGCTGTCCTCTTTGGTTACGTCTTCTATCTAATTCTAAAATTTTACTACCCGGCTAAAATGGAGCGCTATTTGCGTAGGCTTCGATATACTCCAAGAATAAGTAAAGCAGGCAACCCAATGCACCTTCTTAGCGAAGATGAAGAGGACGTACACTTAGATGAAGGAATGCAGGCGGAAGAGAATGTTTTTTCTGTAGACTATGACGTTTGGGTAGATGAGACATCAGGTGAAGTTCATATTGAAAAGTATTCAGGTTACCTGGAAGCACTGGAATGTGGTTCTTGTGGTTTTCAGACCTTAACCCTACAGAGTGAAGAAATTGTTAAGGAGGCGACGGATGAAGAAGAGGGAGAGCTAATAAAGCATTACAAATGCACCTACTGCAATTCAGTAAGGAGTACGCGATTCCCTATTGCAAAGGTGCTGAGTTCACTTAGCGAGTATAGTCTGCCCGAAGATTATGTATTAAAAGGTCAGCGAAAGGTAAAATCAATAATGATAGAAATTGTTTCAACTAAAGGAGATAAGAAAGAATTCTTTTTCCAGTCTACCGAACAAGCGAAAGAATTCCTCGATCAATTCGATTACGACAAGGAAACTCAATTACCTTCCTAAAGTACTTCATTATACCGTTTATAAATAAATAGCATCATATTTGATAGGGTATCGTTTTAGATGAAAAAAGAAACAATTATTATGATTAAGAAAAAACTGGTTTATATAATTCCAATCATGCTGGTTCTGGCAGGCTTCGTTCTCCTACCAAAATCAAATAATGTCAAAACCTTACCTCCAGCGGATGAAGCTCCTGCATTTGTCCTGGAGATTGAGCTTAATGATACCATCAAGGTACTTAAACCAGAGCGGAAGAATATTCAGGAAACTATTCTAGTTACCGAACTCTTAAAAGCATACCACTACCGAAAACTACCCTTAAGCGACTCAGTTTCTGAAGTTATCTACCAGAACTATTTAAATGCCTGGGACCAAAGTAAATTATACTTCCTGAAGTCTGACATTGAATCCTTTGATAAATATAGGTTCTATATGGATGACTACCTTACCCAAGGTAACTTAGATGCCGCATATCAAATCTTCGCGGTCTATCAGGAGCGTACCTATGAGCGATTAGCAAAAACTAAGGAGCTATTGACAGCCAACAATTTTGATTTTACCAAAGATGAAGAATTCGTTTTTGACCGAGAAAACATAGATTGGAAGGCATCATCTTCGGAACTCGACGATGAATGGAGGAAATATATCAAAAACCAATTATTAAGCCTAAAGCTGAGTGGGAAAACAGTAGATGAGGCAATTGAGATCTTACAGAAGCGCTATGATCGCTATCAAACTATCATAGAGCAATATAAGTCTGCCGATGTCTACCAGGTTTACATGAATAGTTTTACCGAAGCCTACGATCCGCACACGGGCTACTTTAATCCTATTACAGCAGAGAACTTCGACATTGAGATGAGTAAATCGCTAGAAGGTATCGGAGCGATGCTGAGTAAAGATGGTGATTATACCATTGTGGTGAGTGTAGTTCCTGGTGGACCAGCATTTAAAAGTGATCAAATTCACGAGAATGACAAAATAGTTGGTGTTGGTCAGGGCGAAGATGGTGAGATCATTGATGTTGTCGGTTGGCGGAACGATGATGTTGTTCAATTGATACGCGGTAAAAAAGGGACAACGGTTCTTCTTAATATTTTAAAGGCTTCCGATCCATCTGGTGCTGTACCTAAGGTTGTTACAATCGTACGCGACGAAATCAATATAGAGGAAGCGAGAGCAGAAAGTAAAGTGTATGAGTTTTCGCAAGACGATAAGATCTTTAAACTGGGTGTGATAACAATCCCATCTTTTTATAAAGACTTCAAAAACGCACGAAATGGCAATAACGATTTTAATAGTACTACTCGTGACGTTCGGAAATTGGTTGCTGACCTCAATGAACAAGGTGTTGATGGTTTGATGATAGACCTACGCAGGAATGGCGGTGGTGCACTAGATGAAGCTATTGAGTTAACGGGATTGTTTATTAAAGATGGGCCTGTAGTTCAGGTTAAGGACTACCAAGGCAAGACAAGTCAGGAAAAGGATGAAAGTGAAGAAGTAATCTATGATGGACCTATGGCCGTGCTAACTAGCAGGGTTAGTGCATCGGCTTCTGAGATATTTGCTGCGGCGATTCAAGATTATAAGAGAGGCTTAATTGTAGGAGAGCAATCGTTCGGTAAAGGAACAGTACAAAATGTGTTAGATCTGCAACGTTGGATTCCTAAAGAAGAAGAAAAGCTCGGCCAGTTAAAGTTAACTATCGCCAAGTTTTACCGAGTTGACGGTGGTAGTACGCAAAATATTGGGGTAACCCCCGATTTAAAATTGCCTTCTATTTACGACGAGGAAAGTGTGGGGGAGAGCACATATCCAAATGCACTTCCATGGGACCAGATCCCTTCGAGCAAGTATGACCAAGTGAATGACATTAACGAGGCATTACTGAATGCTCTACGAACAAAATACGATGATCGAATTAAGAGCGATGAGGATCTTCAGGAACTGATAGCCGATGCAAAACGGATGCGGGATGATCAAAAACGCACTACGATTTCACTAAATGAATCGGTACGACAAGCAGAGCTCGATGCCGAAGAAGCAAGACGTAAAACTCACCCTGAAGTAGAAGGGGAGCTTGAAAGCATAGAAGCGGGGTCGGGAGCGCCTAAGAAATTAAAGCTGAAAGATTTATATCTGCAAGAAAGCTTGTTTATTTTAGCCGATATGGTTGCGTTTAAAGGTGCTTGATAATTTAATCTCAGCAAGTTCCACGCCCTTTACATTTAATTTTATTAATTTGCCCAAACAGATAAGTAACAATCTGTTAACCTAATTGAATTTGCCTCAATGAATGAAGAGCTGTTAAAAGCGATTGTAAAACTTTTCGCAATAGTAGCTAAGGAGAGAATTACAGATGATGAACGCAGCAATGTGCGTGATTTTCTTGCTATTCACTTGTCGCATGAGTCCATCGCTACCTATATGGTGCTGTTCGATCAGCACATAGAAACTGCAAATTCTAATGCGGTTGAAGTAGACCACGATGATACCGAAACAATCGAGTATGTCGACGACTGGGCAAATATCATGCAGTTATGCAAGCTGATCAATGAAGGGCTTACCAAGCAGCAGAAATTAGTGCTTATGCTGAAGCTTATCGAGCTTATGCTGCAAGATGGTATAATGTCCGAACGCCAGAGCAACCTTTTCTTTTATATTGGCGAGGTAATTAAGGTTTCACAGCAGGAAATCGATTTAATTACCACCTTCATCGGGGCTCAGGATAATGAAGATGTCGACAGCGAGTACTTCTTAGTTGTAGATGAAGGGTCAATTCCGCATGAATATCAAAGCCGGCATATTATTAGGCCGAACATCACGGGTTCGATATTCGTACTTCGCATACCGGACGCTGATACGTATTTTGTGAAATACCTAGGCATCTCCGCTCTCTCACTAAACGGAAGTAATCTTAGGAGTAGGAAAGCCTATGTTTTTCCTACGGGTAGTACGATTAGAGGATCTAAAATGCGCCCTGTTTTCTATTCAGAGGTGGTGAGCAAATTCTTATATAGTGGCGAAGACACCAACCTTTCCTTTGTTGCTAAAAACGTTTCTTATCACTTTAAGTCAGGTTACCAGGCACTGCATAATGTTAATATCGCCGAAGAAGGGGGAAAGCTTATCGGTTTAATGGGTGCCTCTGGTTCAGGTAAGTCTACTTTGCTAAATGTGCTTAACGGCAGCTCTAAACCAACGAAAGGCACCATTACTATTAATGGACTCGATCTCTATAAGAAGAAAGATTGGTTACAAGGAGTGATAGGATTTGTTCCACAAGATGATTTTCTTATTGATGATCTTACCGTATACGAAAACCTGTTCTTCGCTGCCCAATTAACCTTTGGTCATCATACTAAGGAAGAATCGGAAGATCTGGTAAATAAAACACTTAAAAGCCTTGGCTTATACGAAACGAAGGACCTCCGGGTAGGATCTTCATTAGATAAAACAATTAGTGGCGGGCAGCGAAAAAGATTAAATATTGGTCTTGAGCTTCTCAGAACACCTACTATATTATTTGTAGACGAACCTACTTCTGGTCTCTCCTCTCGCGATTCTGTGAATATCATGGATCTGCTCAAAGAGCTTTCGCTGAATGGAAAAATGGTCTTTGTGGTCATTCACCAGCCATCTTCAGATATTTTTAAAATGTTCGACTCCCTCCTTATTCTGGATGTTGGAGGGTATCCGGTTTATTATGGTAATCCCGAGCAAGCCATTGTCTATTTCAAGACATTGGTAAACATGGTAAATAAAGACCAGGGTGCTTGTATAGAATGCGGTAATGTTAATTCAGAACAAATATTTAACATCCTCGAATCGAAGGTGGTAAATGAGTACGGAAGGCTTACAGAACGAAGAAAGGTGCCGCCGAAGAAATGGCATGAGTATTATTTAAAGAATATTACCCTCCCTAAAATCAATGAACGGACGGACAAACTGAGGTCGGTCCAACAAATCCCTGCCAAAATTAAGCAGATCCATATTTTTGGAATGAGGGATTTGAAAACGAAGCTTAAAAACAATCAATATTTATTAATCACGTTTTTAGAAGCTCCAGTTCTTGCCTTCTTTTTAGCCTATCTGGTTAAGTTCTATACGACAGTTGATTTTGAAAAAGTTTACATCTTTTCGAAGAATGTAAATATCCCAGTCTACTTCTTTATGGCAATTATTGTGTCGCTTTTCATGGGCCTGACACTGAGTGCTGAAGAACTAATAAAAGACCGTAAGATTCTTAAAAGGGAGTCCTTTCTCAACCTTAGTCGGCTGAGCTATTTGCTTTCTAAGATTAGTATTCTTTTTGTTATTTCTGCAATCCAGACGGTCTGCTTTGTGGTTATAGCTAATTGGATATTAGAAATCAATAATATGTATTTCACCACATGGCTCGTACTATTTAGTTTATCAGTATTTGCCAACGTGCTTGGGTTGATCATATCTTCTGCCTTCAACTCCGCGGTTACTGTATATATCCTTATCCCACTACTTATTATACCGCAGTTAATCTTGAGTGGGGTCATCATTAACTTCGACAAATTCAACTATCGCTTTAGCAGCGATAAGCATATTCCTATTGTGGGGGACATGATGGTATCGCGTTGGGCTTACGAAGCTTTAGCAGTAGACCAATTTGTGCACAATGATTATTATAAATACTTTTTTGAATTTGAGAGAGAAATTAACTTAAGCAATTATAAGAAGACTTTTTATGTCCCTGAGCTTGAGAATCAGCTGAATAACGTTTTTAATAATATGCACGATTCTTCGAGCAGGCAAGTAATAAGCAGCGTAGACAGAAGTCTGAGAATCCTTAAATATGAAATTGGTAGAGAGCTGAAACGAGTAGGTCAGAATCAGTACCCTGAATTTGCCCGTCTTTCTCGAGACTACTTTGATAGTGCGACTTACGAATCCGGCATGCTGTTTTTATCTAATCTAAGACATTACTATAGTCTGAGATCTAATAAATGGTTGCAGAAGCGCGACGATGTGATGAAACAATGGTTGGAGCGACCGAACGGTGAACAAGAGTTAGAAGACCTTAGAAATGCTAATTTTAATGAAAGAATGCAGGAGTTTGTTGAGAACCGTCTTTCTACTGTTCGGATAGAAGTTTTGGACGATCAATTATCGCGCAAAGTATTTCCGATCTACTCTAAGCCAGACCCAGATAAGTGGATTAGCTATCAATCTAAATTTTATGCTCCGGAAAAGGCAATTTTTGGTCGGGTCGTGAGCACCTATTGGATTAATGTTCTTGTAATTTGGTCCATTACGCTATTCTTAGTTATGTTTCTCTATCTAGACCTTCTTAAGAAGATTGTTGATTCAGTCGGGAACTTTAAGGAGAACAGAATGTACAAAAAGAAAGAGAAGGAGGAAGTTGAAAATTAATCTTCTAGCGGGTTAGGATAATATGAAAACTGGATTAATTTTGTCAAGATGATTTTAATGCAAAGAAATAATTGGTGGTGGTTCAAGATTTTTCCTCTAGGAGAAAAAGGATAGTCCCGTATATATAAGACTTATAATCGGCTTGCTGTTTTCTCAGCAGGCCTTTTTTTTTAATAGTATGAAACAAATAAAATCAAATATTCATCATCAGCTTTCCGACTTTACTACGCCGGTAAATGTACTGTTAGCTGTTCGTGAAAAGTATCCTATAACCCTCTTATTGGAAAGTTCCGACTACCAATCTAAAGAGAATAGCTTTTCCTTTATTGGTTTTGATCCAATTGCTAGCGTTAGTGTAGAGAATGGCGTTTTTTCCTCGTCTACAGGAGATGAGATCGAATTAAACCTTACCAATAAAAAGCTATCCATGGCGATGGAGAACTTTATGGCCAGCTTTAATTTCCTTTCTGAAGACCCGGAAATTCGGCAATATAATGGATTGTTTGGTTACAGCACTTTCGAAACTGTACAGTATTATGATAGTTACACCTTAGATCCAGCAAAAGAAGATCGTAGCATACCCGATTTGCAATTTCATTTTTTTGCCTACTTAATTGTTTTCGATCATTATAATAGTCGCCTTACAATTATAGAAAATCTTGAAGGTGACCAACCTTCTAAGCTTCCTGAAATAATTTCCTTAGTTAATAAACCAACCCGCTCGATTTATGCCTTCGAACCTGGCCCAGTGAGATCGAATATGGAAAGTGACGAATATATGTCACTTGTAACTAAGGCGAAAGAGCATTGTAAGCGAGGCGATGTATTTCAATTGGTGTTATCACGAAGATATATTCAGGAATACCAAGGCGATGATATCAATGTATACCGGTCATTACGCGCTATAAACCCATCGCCTTATCTCTTTTATTTCGATTATGGCGATTTTAAAATAATGGGTTCTTCGCCCGAAGCGCAAATTGTGGTTAGAGGTGATAGTGTTGAGATTCACCCTATCGCTGGAACTATGAAGAGGAGTGGCGATAACGAAAAAGATAATGAAATAGCAAAAGAGCTGGCAAATGACCCCAAGGAGAATGCCGAACATAATATGCTTGTAGATTTAGCGAGAAACGACCTTTCTAAAAATTGTAAAAATGTGCACGTTTCTAAGAATAAAGTTGTTCAATATTTCAGCCATGTTATTCATTTAGTGTCAAAGGTTGTTGGGCAAAAACCAAAGGGGGTAAGTTCTTTTCAGGTTTTTGAGGACACTTTTCCAGCAGGAACACTGTCTGGAGCACCTAAATTCATGGCGGTAGATCTAATCAACCAATATGAGCCAAAGGAAAGGGGCTTTTATGGTGGAGCTATTGGCTATGTTAACTTTAATGGTGACATGAATATGGCCATTACCATACGAAGTGTGATGTCTAAGAATCAGGAGTTGCATTTTCAAGCTGGTGCCGGGATCGTGATCTCATCGTCAGAGGACATGGAGAGACAAGAAGTGGAAAATAAATTAGGAGCCATTCAGGCGGCCATTGCAATGGCAAAAACATTATAGCATGAGCGAGAAAATATTAATTATAGATAACTACGATTCGTTTACCTACAACCTGGTTTTTCTGGTTAAAAAAGTAGCTAAGACGGATCCTGTTGTTATTCGCAACGACGATCCTGCATTAGATGATATCGACGATTATACGCACATTATCTTATCTCCTGGACCTGGAATTCCATCTGAGGCAGGTAAGCTACTCGAGGTTATTACCCGAATGGCTCCACATAAACCCATTTTAGGTGTGTGTCTTGGGCATCAGGCTATTGCCGAAGCCTTTGGCGGCAAGCTCTTGAACCTTGATAAGGTATATCATGGGGTAAGCGATACCATGAAGATTATTAAGCTAAATGAGACCTTATATAGTGGCATGACTGATATTTTTACTGCCGCGCGTTATCATTCATGGGTCGTTGATAAGCAACACATTCCTTCAGAACTAGAGATTAACTGTATCGACGGAAATGGTCAGATTATGGGATTAAACCATAGAACCTTGAATGTAAAGGGAGTGCAATTTCATCCTGAGTCGTATTTGTCTGAATATGGTGAGCGTATTATCGATAACTTTCTGAATAAAAACTGATTAATTACTATTTAATGCCATGAAAGATATTTTAGACCGCTTAATTAATCAGTATACTCTTAATAAAGATGAGGCATACTCGATCATGCTCAGAATTGCTAATGAAGAATTTACTGATGCTGAGATAGCGGCTTTCTTAACTACATATTTAATGCGTCCGATATCGGTTGATGAGCTTGCAGGATTCCGAGATGCCCTTTTAGAATTAGCTGTTCCTGTTAACTTTGGTGATTTTTCTGCCATTGACTTATGTGGCACGGGGGGAGATGGCAAGAATACTTTTAATGTCTCAACGCTTTCCGCATTTGTTGTAGCGGGAGCAGGGTATAACGTAGTAAAGCATGGAAATTATGGTGTTTCGTCAGTATCGGGCTCATCGAATGTTTTAGAGTTCTTAGGATACACCTTCACCAACGATCATTCGATTCTTAAGTCTCAACTAGACCAGCATAAGATTTGCTTTTTGCATGCTCCTTTATTTCATCCAGCCATGAAAGCCGTAGGGCCAACTCGAAGAAGCCTTAAAGTAAAAACGTTTTTTAATCTCCTGGGACCATTGGTTAATCCTGCTTCGCCATCGCATCAAGTAGTAGGCGTCTATGATTTACATGTTGCAAGACTCTATCAATACTTCTTACAGCATTTAGATCGTCGTTATTTTGTGGTTCACGGGCTTGATGGGTACGATGAAGTATCATTAACCGGTCCAACGAAGGTAATAGGTGCTGGTACCGAAACGATTCTTGAAAGTAATGATTTTGGATTGCCATCCTATCAACAAGACCAGTTACATGGTGGGGACACGATAGAAGAAGCTGCTAAGATCTTTGTTGAGGTACTAGAAAAGAACGGTACTGAAGCCCAAAATAACGTGGTACTCGCCAATGCAGGGTTGTCTATTCAGTGCTTTGAACCCAAAAAATCGCTCGAAGAATGTGTGGCAATTGCCAGAGAAGGATTAGAGTCGGGTAGAGCGCTCACCATTCTAAAGGCTATAACCGAATGAGGGGAGTACTGGATAAAATAGTGCGAGCAAAATTAGAGGAAGTAGCGACTTTAAAGAGTATTAACTCGCTCGCATCCCTTAAAAAAAAATCTCAGCTGAAGGAAACGAGTCGCTCATTAAAGACATCTATCTTAAAAGGCTCCGGGGTAATTGCTGAATTTAAGCGAGCATCACCATCTAAGGGGCAAATTCGAGCCAATGCAGATCCAAAAGAAATCGCTTTAGGCTATGAACTTGCCGGTGCATCGGCCATTTCGGTGCTCACCGACAATGCTTTTTTTCAGGGTTCGGTAGATGATCTTATTCAAGTTAAACAAACTGTTGAACTGCCTGTTCTTCGCAAGGATTTTACCATTGATCCTTACCAGATTTACGAAGCTAAGATTATGGGTGCCGATTGTATTCTTCTGATAGCGGCAATACTGTCTAAGCAGCAAATTGCTGATTATCTGTCGATTGCATTTGATTTAGGGCTTGAAGCGATTATTGAAATACACGATTCGGTAGAATTAGAAAAGCTGTCGGGTAAGGAGGAGATTGTAGGTGTAAATAATCGCAACCTCGATACTTTCGAGGTCGATATCTCGAACTCCATCATGTTATCTGAGAAGCTGAATAGCCAAGTTAAAATTGCCGAAAGCGGACTTGATTCTGGTTCTAATCTTTCTGCCCTTCAAAAAGCTGGCTTTAATGGGTTTCTGGTAGGTGAAAGTTTTATGAAGGAGGAGGATCCCGGAGCAGCTTGCCATAATTTCATTAAGAATATTAAGGAAGAATAATGATAATTAAGGTCTGCGGCATTACACAACAAAATCAGTACAAAGCTATAGCTAGGCTGCCTGTAGAGATGATAGGCTTTAACTTCTATCCTAAGTCGAAGCGTTATTTAGAGCAGCCCATTAGTAATTCTGAGAAAGTTTATTTATCAAAAAACGTTGGTGTATTTGTAAATCCTGCAAAGGATGAGGTGTTGCGTAGGGCCAAAATTCATAACCTGGACTTCATCCAATTACACGGCGATGAGTCTCCGGAGTTTTGCCAAAAACTCTCCAATCACTATCCTATTATTAAAGCCTTTGGTATAGATACAGAATTTGACATGCAGGTGATTGAAGCTTACCAAAATAGCTGCCAATATTTCCTGTTCGATACAAAAACCCGACAATATGGTGGCTCAGGGGTGAAATTCAATTGGGCTAAACTTAATGAATATCCTGGCCCAACGCCTTTTTTCTTGAGTGGTGGAATTGCTCTTGAAGATGCTCATGAGATACTTAATATTAAGCACCCTGACCTAATAGGCATCGATATAAACAGTGGCTTTGAAACTGAACCTGGAGTTAAGAATATAGAATTGATTAAAAAAATGAAGCAGATAATACAATGAAGAATCCTGATGATAAAGGTTTTTACGGAGATTTTGGAGGAGCATTTATTCCAGAAATGCTATACCCAAATGTGGAAGAATTGCGAGAGAATTACCTTAAGATTATAGGCAGTGAGGCTTTTATAACCGACTATCGTAGTTTATTAAAAGATTATGTTGGCCGTCCGTCTCCGCTCTATTTTTCAAATTATCTTTCACAGCGTTATAATGCAAAAATCTACCTCAAGCGAGAGGATTTAAATCATACGGGTGCGCATAAGATAAACAATGCAATTGGTCAGATTCTTGTTGCCAAAGCACTGAATAAAACACAGATCATTGCCGAAACGGGTGCAGGTCAGCATGGTGTGGCAACAGCCACAGCTGCAGCATTAATGGATATGGAGTGCAAGGTTTTTATGGGTGAAATCGATATTGCTCGACAAGCTCCAAATGTTGAACGTATGAAAATGCTTGGTGCGGAAGTGATTGCTGCAACTAGCGGCAGTAAAACCCTTAAAGATGCGACAAACGAAGCTATCCGCTATTGGATTAACAACCCGGAAACCTATTATCTTATCGGTTCGGTGGTAGGCCCACACCCATACCCAGACCTGGTTGCACGATTACAAGCCATTATAAGCCAGGAAATAGCGGAGCAGCTAAAAACTGAACAAAACATTGATAAGCCAGATTACATCATCGCCTGTATAGGTGGTGGCAGCAATGCCGCAGGTGCTTATTACGACTTTATCGAGGACCCTGAAGTTAAATTGATAGCCGTGGAAGCCGGTGGTAAAGGCATTGAGAGCGGTGAATCTGCGGCGACAAGCCAGTTGGGTAGAACTGGTGTTATTCATGGCAGCAAAACCCTCTTAATGCAGGATGATTACGGACAGATAACGGAACCTTATTCAATTTCTGCGGGATTAGATTACCCAGGAATTGGTCCGATGCATGCCAACCTAATAAAATCAGGAAGAGCAATTGTGTACAGTATCAACGATGAAGAAGCCTTGCAAGAAGGAGTGGAGCTCAGTCGTAGAGACGGAATACTGCCGGCATTGGAGTCATCGCATGCCTTGGCTGTATTAAATTATATGCATTTGAATTCTGATGATGTTGTTGTAATAAATTTATCGGGTCGCGGTGATAAAGACCTTCAGACTTTTCTAAATTTTCTAAAAGAATCAAAGCATGAATAAGATAGACTCACTTTTTGATCGAAATTCAGAAGGCTTACTTAATATTTTCTATACGGCAGGCTATCCTGCGCTTGATAGTACAGTAAGGATTGCGCAAGCACTTGATCAGGCAGGTGTTAAGCTTATAGAAATCGGCATGCCATATTCCGATCCACTGGCCGACGGTACTACTATCCAGGAGAGTAGTGCAATTGCGCTTAAGAATGGGATGAATCTAGATGTTATGTTCAAGCAAGTTAAGGAAATAACCGAGAGTACAGCGCTTACCTTAGTTCTAATGGGCTACTTAAACCAATTAATGACCGTTGGGATTGAAAAGTTTCTAGCTAATTGCAAAGACTCAGGAGTATCTGGGTTGATTATTCCAGACCTCCCCATGGACATATATGAGAATGATTATAAGCACTTATTCGAGAAGTATGACATTGCTATCTCATTCCTTATTACTCCCCGAACTTCAGATGATCGTATCACAGAAGCAGATCGATTAAGTTCAGGATTCTTATATCTTGTTGCCGATAATAGCATAACAGGTGGAACTGAGGCAAGCTTTAGTGAGGCCCAAATAGACTATTTTAAGCGCATTAAGGCTATGAATTTAGATTCTAAGGTTCTTATCGGTTTTGGCATTAAGAATAAATTACAGTATGATTTTACCAGGGAATATGCGAATGGCGCGATTATTGGTAGTGAGTTTATACGGCAGTTAGCCATTAACGATGAACACCAGAAGGAGTCTATAATAAAGTTTATAGATTCAATTCTGAACTAATTAAAATTGTTTTTAGGCTTGATTGTTCAGAGTTATAGTATATTTTTAAATCAAGAAAAAATATCATGAAAACAAGAACTATTCAACAAAGTAAAATGGCAAAAAAAAGTGTATTGATTTTCGTTTTAAGCATGTTTTTAGGAACCCTAGGTTTTAATGACGCAAATGCTCAGGAAAGAAATAAAAGACAGATGGAGAGTTTGTTAACAGCAAAGAAGTGGACCGTGCTAACAGTAAGCAAGAAGAAGCTCACCAAACTAAAGAAAACAGATGGTTTTAGAATGGAGCAGGGTAACGAGATGTCATTCAGCATCGATCATAAATTTGGCTATAAGAACAATGATTATGAGTATATGTCGGGTAAATGGGTAATGGACGGAAAGAGGTTGTTATTGGTCCATGACGCTCGCGATGCTACTAATCGTTTAGAAAACAGTGACTATAAGATTAAAAAACTAACCAAATACGAACTCGTGTTAAAGCGCTTAGAAAAACCACGTGGCGTACTAAAATTTAAATAAATAAGATAATGAAATTCTATAAATCAATCATCGCATTAGCAGCAGTCGCTATTCTCATATCATCATGTGCAACTCGTAAGGTAACACGTGTAGACCCAGCCGAGCAAATTGACCTCAGTGGTCGCTGGAACGATACCGATTCGAAACAGGTCGCCGAGGAAATGATTAGAGATGTGTTGAGTAAACCGTGGCTAGAGCGTTTTACAGGCCAGCAACAAAAACCACCAGTGGTGATCATAGGTGTTGTTGTTAATAGAAGCCATGAGCATATCGAAGCGGAGACATTCATTAAGGATATTGAGCGCGAGTTTATTAATTCGGGTCGTGTACGTGTTGTCGAAAATGATTTCTTCCGAGATAAGCTCCGAGAAGAGAAAGAACAGCAGCAAACCAATGCTTCGGTAGATACTCAAAGTAGAATCGCCAATGAACTAGGCGCTGATTTTATGTTATTTGGCACTATAAATTCTACGGTAGACCAGCTAAAGAAAGAGAAAGTGGTTAGTTATAAAGTTAACCTCGAAATGGTGAACCTTGAATCGACCGAAAAAGTATGGTTAGGCGACAAGGAGATTAAGAAATACATTAAGAACTAGCACCCATCTTCCTGCTTCATGCATAGATTAATTTTAGGTTTTCTGGCAGGGCTACTTTTAACGAGTTGTTCCCTGCCAACATTTTATGAGCGTTTTTATGGCTTTAATAAAAATGTGAGTGATGGCAATCTTCAGGCAGCTGAGGAGATGCTGGAGAAAAATGCTGATAAACTTGAAAAAGGTAAGCTTAAGTTCCTCTTTTATGTGAATGCAGGCATTGTCTTATCGATGCAAGGTAAATTTGAAGAAAGTAATGAATTCTTTGAAAAAGCTGATCTTTTTGTTGAAGATTACGCGAAGAAAGCGGGAGAAGAGATTAGTGCGCTCTTATTAAATCCAAATATTTCTACCTATCCGGGAGAAGATCATGAGATACTTATGATCAATTACTATAAAGCCATCAATTATTTACAGATGGAAGATTATGAAGGTGCATTAGTCGAAGCACGACGAATGGATCTTAGATTACAAACCCTCAGTGATAAGTATGAATCTGAGCGACGCTATAAGAAAGATGCCTTTATTCATTTATTAATGGGCATTGTTTATGATGCCAGTGGTGAGTATAATAATGCGTTTATCGCCTACCGGAATGCCTATGATATCTATAATGGCTCATATAAGGAGATGTTTAAACTGGATATGCCGGAACAACTAAAGCATGATTTAGTTCGAACCGCTGACTTAGCAGGCATTAGTGATCAGCGTGATCGTTACAAAAACCTTTTTGGAATTAGTTATGTCCGACCTCCATCAGATCAGGCCAACCTAATTTTTCTTTGGAACAATGGCTTAGGGCCAATAAAAGATGAGTGGGGGATTAATTTTGCAATCATCTACGGGTCTAATGGTTGGGTCACTTTTGTGAACGAAGATTATGGAATGAGCTTTCCATTTTATATCGGAGATAGTGATTTAAATGGGTTAACATGGATCAAAGTGGTCTTCCCGAAGTACGTGGAGCGGCCAGAGCTTTTTACTTCTGCTCAAATGGTTTATCAAGGTACTGCTTATCCATTCAATAAAGCGGAAAACTTAAATGCAATCTCATTTAAGGTGCTAGAGGAACGAATGCTTCTGGAATTTGGAAAGTCATTGCTTAGGGTAGCACTTAAACAAGCGGCTGCGGCCAGTGTTAGCAAGGAAAACGAAGGTTTGGGTGCCGCCTTAAGTGTGCTGGGGTCTATCTCAGAGAGCGCTGATACCAGAAACTGGCAAACACTACCGCATTCGATCTATTATACACGCATTCCAACTACAAAAGGTGCTCATGAATACAAAATGCTACTAAAAGATAGACAGGGAGCCGAAGTCGAACATCTTGTAGATGTAGAATTAAAAGAAGGTCAAACCTTAGTTTTCCCGATTACAACCATGGCGACTACCTTCCAAGTCAGGCCACCAAGCTACTAGCTCTTTTCTCGAAGAGGAGGAATGAAGAAATTCGTGGTTGCATCAATAGGTGCAATGTGTCCTCTAACTATTTTAAATCTATTCTGACTATAGATTATATAGATAAAGAAATATCCAAAGGAGATAATATTAGCCCAGAAGAATTGATTTGCAGCGATTTTTCCATGAATGAATCCCATAGTTAAATAGGCTAGCATAAAGATGATTAAAAGGCTATACACCAGATAAGCCTTTAGTCTATCAACCCTAAGCGGAATACTACGGTTATAGAAAGAGGAAATGTTGAGTCCATTATTTAACATGGTAAACCAAATATGCACCGTTACTAAAAAGAATAACATGGTGATTCCCTGATATTGTGTCGCCCAATGATTTATTAACCAAAAGTCATAAAACCCATGACTTAATGAAGCCAGAAGGAAAAAGGCAACATAAACTAGAGGGTTAGAAATGCGTTTAAATTTATATTTAGAAAGAAGAACTCCATAAAATATGGTTGTGGTAAAGGTCATATGGGCAACAGATGCCACTAACATCCGTGCTATAACAGAATACAGCTCAGAATTATTAATGTAAAGAGTATTCTCTATAAATGCGAAGCCAAGTGCCGATACGGATGCGTAAAAGAGATAATCATAGGCCTCATTAATAACTTTTTTGTTCAACAAAATAATAACTACCGGGAGCAATTTAACAAACTCTTCTACCATACCAATCGATATAAAGCAGTAGAGAAAGTCATTTACAGGCTCACCATTTAGCACAAAGCCCCGACTGTTTATGAAATCTGAAATAGGAAATACAAGCCAGATCGTTGCACAACTTAGTGCAAATACAAGTAGGATAGGCAGCCATTTTTCTTGCTCGTAAATATCCAGTTTACGCACATAAATTACCCATATTGCACTAATGGAAAATGCAAATGCTATTCCAATAAGATTAGACCAAGTGGCAATCTCATTTACTAGTAGATCGGGGATGATGGCTATGATAATCGCAGGAATTCCAAGAATAAGGGCTATTCTGAATCCCAATAGAACAGGTTTCGATTTAAAAAATTGGCGTTTATTTCTACTTTGGTGATAAGACTTCAATAACCTGATTAATCCACCTATTAAATAGATGGTAAAAAGGGCAGGAAGAACTATCTCAACAATCACCTAAGCGACATTACGTAGGACTTAAGTGCTTCAAGCTCAGCAGGAGAATAAATCCCACCCATTTTCGGCATTGCATTTTTGCCATTTTTAATGACGTTGATAACTTCTTCGCCTGTCATCGTACTAATTGTAAGGTCTTTCGCACCAGAGAGGTTTAATTTGCCGTCATTACCGTGGCACACGATGCATTGAGCATTATAGAGTGCTAAACCATGCTCAACTTGATTATATCCTTCCATAGAAGGATCCGATATTACATTAGCCACTTCCTGACGTTTACCGAATTGCGCCCGATACATTTCAGCAAAACCATAGGCCATAATCAGAAATAAGACGGCTAAAATGGCCAAGCCTTTATTAAATTTACGGAAGGCCAAAACCGCAAGAGGGATTGCGCCAATCACAAAGAGTAGTTTAATTGTGAAGAGTAAAGTAAAGTCAGCAAGTTTATTCAGCATTACTATCCCTGTAATGAAAAGCAGGGCACTCACAACCATCTCAGGTATCTTGATAAATTTTGTAAAACGCTTTAAACCATCTCTTTTTCCAGAGAGAAGAAGAATAGTCTTGATTAAGTAGATCAGAATAAAGAGAACTACAACTAGCTTATGAGTATGATAAAAAGCAACGAATGGCATTATTATAAGTGTTTAAAGTTTATTTTATTTAAATCCTTTCAACAATTCAGCAGAAGAGGTAGTCTGTGGATCATCCGTGTAATTTTTAACATAATGATCGTACGCGAATGTTCCGAAGAAAGGCAATGTGCAAAAATATATCAGACTGACAATTAAATTCCCATCTGTTAATGCATAAACCCCGATTGTTTGCAGAATGTAAAATGCTAATCCGATATACATACCACCTACAAGTTTAATAGAGGAGTAGAAGTGAATATCACTTACATATTTACCGGTTATACGCTGCATTAATAGAATAAAGGGCAGATGATTGAGTGTTCCATAAATAAATGCAGGAAAACCTAAAATCATTTCAAGCCAATTTGATTTTCTAGTTGTAGGGTAATCGGTTTCCAGGAGCTTTCCTTGATTTTTCTCCGCTGTTAAGCGGGCAATAATTTGCTGGTCGCGCGTAAGCTCATTCAGCATATTATTCTCAAGCTTACGCTCGCTAATCCAAGCCTTTTCAATACTCTCGTAATGTTCTGTGTTCTCAATATTAACAATTAATGGAGCCAACTTATTTTGAACATCATTCGTGAGCTCATTAAATGTTTTGTTTGGGTTCTCCTTATAATTTTCTAGATAATCTTTCACATGTATTGGCTCACCAAAGTTTACCAGGAGGTCGCCACGGAAGCGGGTATGTTTACTGTAGTTAACCCCAACAGGCACGATTTTTAAATCAAGGTCGAAATTGGCCTCTTCCATAGCAGAAAATGCGATTCTTGCGACACCTTTTTTAAGCGGCCGCAAACTTCGTGTTAGATTATGGTTTCCTTCTACGAAAATCGCAATTGGCTGACGACCATCAATTAACATATCGATACAGTCTTGCATAACCTTCTCGTTTTTAGCTTTTGTATCGCCGCCATCTCTACTTCTGTATATGGGAAGCATATTGTATGATCGCAATAAAAAACTAGCCACAGGGTGCGCAAAGATGTTAGCACGCGTAAGAAAGACGGGGTGCCTGCGCTGCGACATTATTATAGCCAATGCATCCATAAATGCATTTTGATGATTAGCCACATAAATGACCGGTTCTTTGCGCCTCATTTTGGGAGCGTTCGCGACTTGCCAACGCCTAAAAAAGAAACGAAAACCTGTTATGATGTAGAGAAAATGAAACTCATACCAGAGTCTCTGAAGATAATTAATGAACTTATTCTTGATCATACTTTTTGTGTTCGAAACAATGCACCTTTCGAGTAAATGGTGGCTATAATAATCCCGGCAAAAATATGCCATATTCCCCACCAGGCGGTTACTAATGCCATGCCTCCATTGCCATCAAAGATGGAAAAAATTATCACCAATCCCAGTCCGGAATTCTGAATTCCTGTCTCAATAGAAATGGTTCGATTATCCTGTACCTTATTGCCCATGAGATAGCTGAATCCATAACCGCTTAAAATCGCAACGAGATTATGCAGAAACACGATGAAAACGATGTATTGATAGTATTCTACAAATAGGTCAAGGTTTTTAAGAAAAGCAATAACAATAAAGCCAATAAGAATAAGGAAAGAAATAACCTTAATAGGAACACTGATTTTCTGTGTAAGCTTTGGGAATTTGGTATTAAAAACTACGCCAATAACAAGTGGAATTACAAGAAGATAGAATACCATTTTCATCATTTTAATGGTATCTAATTCCAGCTTTATATCTCGCATTCTATCTCCCATGTATAAACCACTCCAGAGTTCGAAATTGAAAGGTGTTAAAAACATAGCTAGTACCGTGGCTATGGCAGTTAATGTGATTGAAAGCGCTACATTTCCTTGTCCAATGCTAGAAAAGAAGTTAGAAACATTCCCGCCCGGGCAGGCTGCTACGAGTATCATACCGAGCCCGAGTCCGGTTACAGGGTCGAGCACTATAACAAGAATAAAGGTTAAAATAGGCAAAAGTATAAATTGACTGAGCACACCGGTTATTACTGCTCTCGGATTTTTTGCCAATTCCTTGAAGTTCTCCGTTTTTATCCCCAGAGCAACTCCAAACATTATAAAGGCCAGAGCAAAGTTCAGGAAGAGTAGACTTTCTTCAGAAAAATCAACCTGAATATTAGTAAGAATGTCTTTCATAATTGGCAATAGGTTCATCCCAAAAATAAATATTCTCATCAATATAATTATCGATTACTTTTTCTAGCTTTAAAACTATGTTCATTGCAATCGATATAGGAAACACCAACATTACCGTAGGTGTATACACGAAAAAAGGCTGGGAAGAATTCCGAATCGGATCTGACGAAGCCCAGCCATTAGTCTATTACACTCATCAACTCGAAGTAATTGCTTCGGGTTATAATCTAGAAAAGCTGGAAGGAGTAGGAGTGAGTAGCGTTGTGCCACACCTCACTAGTGTTGTATTGGATGCTACAGCAATTGAGCTACATAAAGAACCACTATTGCTCCAAAAGAAATACTATCACCTCATGCCCATTGAAACGCCAAATCCTGAGGAAATGGGGACCGATTTGTTTGCTAATGCTCTTGCAGGCTATCTTAAGGTTGATGGCCCATGCCTTATTGTTGATTTTGGCACTGCGCTTACTTATACCTTAGTCAACCCCGATAAGAAGATTGAAGGGGTAGCTATCGCTCCTGGGATTCGAACTGCCGTTGAATCTTTATCGGGTAAGGCGGCTCAATTACCGGAGATCCCCCTGGAAGTGCCAACCAAGTTGCTTGGCACAAATACAGTAGAAGCCATGAATTCAGGTATACTTTGGGGCTATGTGGGTCAGGTTTCTTACATGGTAGAAAAGATAAGGAATAGCGTGGATTATCCTATTACGGTCATTGCTACCGGGGGATTGTCACAAGTAATTAAACCACTAGAGTCTAATTTCGATTTTATTGATCGTAATCTTACGATAACAGGAATCCATGAGTTTTTTAAGCGGGTTGTCGGAAGCCGGGCTGAGCACCATAAACATTAATTGTCATTATAATAACCAGAATTACGCCAACAAACTGGTGAATTAAGGCAAAGGTAAACGGAGCGGCCATAATTAATGTGAGGATACCAATTATTGCTTGAATAGATACAACAATCACCAATAGTTTAAGTCTTCTTTTCGCAATAGGTAAAAGCGAGGGTTTATAGTTGACATAGAGGGCAATAATGGCGATAAAAATAAACATGCCTAACCAACGATGCACGAACTGAACGCCTGAGACTGTATCAGTGAGCGTTAACCATCCATACTCTTGCCATAAGGTAGAAAACACGCTGGGTATCCATTGATTATCCATTAATGGAAAACTATTATGAAACTTACCCGCTTTCAGACCGGCAACAAAAGCACCATAGGTAATTTGTAACATAACCACAAAATACATAAACCACATAGTCTTGTAGTAGAGCTGAATTCGTACAGTACTCTTTACGGTGTTTGTAAGGCTCAAAATAAGCCAGACGATATATGAAAGGAGAATGAGTGCGTTCACAAGGTGTATAGCCAGTCGATAATGACTCACATCAGGGCGATCAACAAGCCCACTCTTGACCATAAACCAACCTAAGAACCCTTGTAAGGCCCCCAGTGCAAATAAGACAAGGAGTTTATATGTTAGGCTTTTAGAGAAATAACCACGTGCCCAAAAAAAGATAAAAGGTACAATAAAGATAATACCGATCACTCTGCCCAGAAGCCTGTGGCCATATTCCCACCAATAGATAGACTTAAATTCTGATAGGGTGAAATCTGAATTGATTTCCTTGTATTCAGGGAATTGTTTATAGCCTTCGAAAACTGCTTGCCATTCTTCTTCTGAACCTGGTGGAATCGAGCCCATAATAAGCTTCCAATCCACCATGGACAAACCGGAGTCTGTTAAGCGTGTTATTCCGCCAACAACAACCATAGACGCTACTAAAATAGCACCAATATTAAGCCAGATGAGTACAGGTTTATTAGATTTCAAATCGATTTTCGTAATTTAATGGGTGCAATATTAAGAACTAATTAACACCTGTAATAACGTACTATGGCCTTTTTTTGTTCAAATTAAATCCAAAATAGAACTGGATAGAGTAGGTACGTGCATCCTTAATTACAATATCCGTAGGGTCGGAAATAATATTAACCATTCCTTTAGCAAATCGTAGGCCTACATCAAAGGCATCTGCGGGGTAAAATTCGAATCCTACAAGAAAGGCGAAATTATTTCTGCTAACAATATTACCGGGGTCATTCAAACCACCTACCAAAAGTCCATACTGCATGCCCAAATTAAAATTAAAGTCGTCCGTAAAGTCAAAGCCGGCAATTACAGGCACGTTCAGATAGTCCAAACGTTGTCGCAACCAGCCTTCTTGAGAATAAAAAAGCCCTGGTTTAATAAACCACCCCAAATCTCCTATATAATGCTTTAACGCCAAACCGGCAGTTATACCTAGCTTACCATCCGGGTTTGTACTGTTAATACTACTTACGCTTGAATAGTTTAGGCCAGCGGCAATGCTAACTTTATTTTGAGCCGTCGCTGAATACCAACCCAACATTATAAAACACCCAATTATCAGCTCTTTTGTCATTGAAACAGCATTCTTGAAATTATAAATATCATACGAAGTTAGTCAGATCTGAAGTATATGTGTAATTTCTTCATTACAATCTTGGATATATTTTATGCATACTGCTTCTTTGCCACTTGGAAAATAATAAAGTATAAACTTAAACGATAAAATGGGAAAATTAAAAGTGTTGTTTTTGGCATTAATGATGTCAATTTTAGGCGGGAATATAGTAATGGCTCAAGATGAGGCAATTAGCGATGATGATCTTAGGAAATATGCTTTGTTAAGTCAGGTAATCGATTATATGAAGAAAGACATTAGTGTTGAGCTTAATAAAATGATAAAGGCGCAAGAAGGAATGACTGGCCAGCGCTATAAAGAATTGTCTTCTGCAAAAGGAGATGAGGCTAAGTTAAATGAAATGGGAGCCAAAGATTTCGAAAAGCAGTTCATGACGTTGGTAAATGATATGATGGATGAGCGTAAGGAAGCGCTTAAGTCTGTTAATTCTGAACTTGCTACGAAAATGGTAGGTGATAAAGGAAAAGTGTACAAAAAGATAAAAGCTGACCTTAAGACCGATGCCGATTTAAAAGGCAGATATGATGCTATATTGGCTCAAGTTAAAGGAGAATAATCTTTAGTTAACATATTGTATTTCAATATTATATGACCGTCTGCATAGACGGTCATTTTTCTTTATAGTCATTTTGTTTAATAGATATAGCCGATTTTCATACCTTTATCGTTAAAATTTCCTAAGAAGTATGTTTACCGAGAACGAAATTGACGCTCTAATTAAAGATGAAAGAATCCTTGCACCCACTATTGCACTCAAGGCAAAGTTTATCGAAGATGCAGCCCCTTTTCTCGAAATCTCAGATCATGATTTCTTGTCCTTAGTTCTTTTAACGCCGAGTGTAGGCATTGCTTACGCGAATGATAGCATAAGCCTAATGGAGGAAATGGCGCTCAACAAAAAGGCCCGAAAGTACTCTAAAGGAGGTTATTTTCTTAAATCAGATCCTGTAGTAAGCGCTATGAGCGTGCTTATAAAGCATTACAAGGATTGGTCCGAAGCTTTTCTTGGACATCTTAAGATGTTAACCGATCTGCTTCTTGATAAGGATATGTTGAGAAGTAGTAAAATAAACGAGCCAGGGACAACCGATGAGCAGTATTGCGTTGAAATATTAAAAGCTCCCTTTATATTGGTTCGGTTTATCTCATCGTTCTTAAGCAATGCAGACAATGAAGACTTAACAATCGAGAGAAAGGTAATGCAAGTGGAATATGACGTGATCATTGATATTTTAACAAAAATCGACATTATTGATATTCCTTTGGTTCAAAAGCACTTAACTAAACTTGTTATTAGATAGTTTGCACGCAAGGATGCCTTTCAGAACACGGAAATCAAATCTGCTAATTAGTATGTTTTTCCTATTTGTTGGAATAGGATTAAGCAACTCGGCACTTTCTCAAATTGAACCAAAGCCATTTCGGAATTTTCTTACAAAGTTTACTTTTAGTGGTTCAATAGGGTATGGCACAACCTTTAGCAGCAATGAATTAAGTTCTGGAGGTTTAGTTCAAAACCAAAATAGTGGCCCTTATCTCTTCGATAATACTTTTGCGGTTTTTGATACAATTTCAGTAGCCTATACAAACTGGGTTACCAACGTGCAGGTTGTGCGCGATGTTCCTGTGGATACCAGCACCTTTCTTCTAGGATTAGATTCTATTCCAGTAACCTTTAAGGCTCGCAATAGAAATATTCCGATTAATATAATGGTTCACTATTCCTTCGACCGCTATAGAATCGGTGCAGGGTTTAGTTTTGAACCGTATATCGCTGGCACTTATAAGCCCAATCAGTTCAAAGACGATATTCAGTCCTTTGATTTGCCTTTTAACGTAAGCTCCTATACACGATGGTTTCTGATGCTAGGCGGCGAAGTATTTAGGTCGAAGCGACACATGATTGTAATCGATGCCAAACTTGGCTCTTACAAGCAAACAAAAAAGCATTTTAATGCCAGCCAAATAAAGAAAGGAGTGTTTTTTAATATTGGCGCTCGCTTCGAGCGGTCGTTATCCGAATATGTGAAACTATACCTGAGGCCATCTTTTGAGTTTAAGAACTATAAATTGAACTTCCCGGAATCGGGATATTCAGTTACACACAATTTGCCAGCCTTTTACGTAAGCGCTGGGATCTCCTGGCGTTTACCCGACTTAAATAAGTGTCCAATTAAGTCGTGCAAAACACAAAAGCATCATCATCATGGCCGAAAAAACTACAGAAGTAGAGCCCATCCGTTTTGGAAATGGCAGAACCCAGACTATGGTCAGAATTATCCTCAGCTCGTTAAGTATAAGGGTAAAAATAAAAAACGCGTCAATCCGTACTAAAACGTTATTTTATCCTTTTTAGCAGGAAATAATAGATGATATTTAAGCCCTTTTATTAAGTGCTTTTTGCGGTTTTTTTTCATTAACTTTGTCGGAAAATAACGGAATATTTTAGACCTATTTTATGGCAGAAGATAAGAATGATAGTCTCCCAAGTTCAGAGACCATAATCCCAATTAATATTGAAGACGAAATGCGCGTAGCATACATCGATTATTCGATGTCAGTTATCGTATCGAGAGCACTACCTGATGTACGCGATGGTTTAAAGCCTGTTCACAGACGTGTACTCTATGGAATGCTTGAATTGGGAGTTGCTTATAATAAGGCACATAAAAAATCAGCAAGAATCGTTGGAGAGGTATTAGGTAAGTACCATCCGCATGGTGACTCATCCGTGTATGATTCTATGGTTCGTATGGCACAGGATTGGTCGTTACGTTATCCATTGGTAGATGGCCAGGGTAACTTTGGCTCAATCGATGGCGATTCACCTGCCGCAATGCGTTACACCGAAGCAAGACTAATGCGCATCGCAGACGAAATGTTGGCTGATATTAACAAAGAAACCGTTGATTATCAGTTAAATTTTGATGATTCGCTTAAAGAGCCTATTGTATTGCCCGGTAAATTACCCAACCTCTTATTGAATGGCGCATCGGGTATCGCCGTAGGTATGGCTACCAATATGCCTCCACATAACCTTACTGAGGTAGTACACGGTATTAAGGCCTATATCGATAATAACGATATAACCATTGAAGAGTTAATGCAACACATCACTGCCCCTGATTTTCCAACAGGTGGTACGATATACGGCTATTCAGGAGTTAAGGCAGCATTCGAAACGGGCCGAGGTCGAGTATTAATGCGTGCTAATGCAAACTTCGACACCACTAAAACGGGCAAAGAACAAATCATAATCACAGAAATCCCTTATCAGGTAAATAAGGCTTCAATGATCGAGAAGACTGCAGCCCTTATTAATGATAAGAAGATAGAGGGTATATCTGATATTCGTGATGAATCGGATCGAAATGGACTGCGTATTGTTTATGACTTAAAGAAAGACGCAATTCCCAATATTGTTCTTAATAATTTATATAAGTATACACAGCTCCAATCATCTTTTGGAGTCAATAATATTGCCCTAGTTAAGGGAAGGCCTAAAACGCTAAACCTTAAAGATATAATCCAGCATTATGTAGAACATAGACATGAGGTCGTTGTTCGAAGAACGGAGTACGAAAAGAGAGAAGCTGAGAAGAGAGCCCATATTCTAGAAGGTTATCTTATTGCTCTGGATCATTTAGACGAGGTTATTGCTCTTATCCGTGGTTCCAGAGACCCTGATATAGCAAAAGAAGGGTTAATTAAGAAATTCAAGCTTTCTGAGATCCAGGCTAAGGCTATCCTGGAAATGCGATTACAGAGATTAACAGGTCTTGAACGAGAGAAAATCCAGAAGGAGTTCGACGAGATTATGGAGTTAATCGAACGATTAACTGAAATCCTCGGTAATGAAGAACTACGAATGTCAATCATTAAGGATGAGCTCACTGGTCTTGAGGAGCGCTATGGTGATGAGCGTAGAACCAAAATCGAACATGCTGCTGACGATCTTACAGCAGAAGACATGATTCCAGATGAAGAAATGGTAATAACTATTTCGCATGAGGGTTATATTAAACGTACTGCTTTAACTGAATACAGAACTCAAGGAAGAGGCGGTGTTGGATCTAAAGGAGCGACTAGTAAGACCGATGACTTCGTTGAACATTTGTTCTCGGCTACAAATCATAATTACTTATTAATTTTCACCCAATTGGGTAAAGTGTTCTGGAAGAAAGTATGGGCTATACCTGAAGGAGGTAAGGCCACAAAAGGACGAGCAATCCAGAATCTAATCAATATAGAACCAGAGGATAAGGTTAAATCGGTAATTAATATTAAGAACCTTAGCGATGAAGACTATATCAATAATAACTTTATTGTTATGTGTACCGCTAATGGTACCATTAAGAAAACGTCGCTTGAGGCTTATTCCAGACCAAGACAAAATGGAATTAATGCCATAAATATTGCTGAAGGAGACCATCTGAAAGATGTTAAAATGACGGATGGAGATAATCACATTATTATCGCTAGCAGGGATGGTCAGGCTATTCATTTCCATGAATCTGATGTTCGACCTATGGGTAGAACCGCTACAGGAGTACGTGGTATACGCTTAGGTTCTGATTCGAATAAGGTAATTGGCATGGTATGTGTTCCCCATGAAGATGCAACCTTACTGGTAGTCTCTGAAAAGGGATACGGTAAACGTTCTGAGGTTGGAGAGTACAGAATCACCAAACGAGGTGGTAAAGGAGTAAAAGCCATGAATGTAACGGAAAAAACCGGAAAATTAGTGGCTATTAAAGGCGTGGGCGACACCGACGACCTCATGATCATTAATAGATCTGGTATTACAATACGTCTCGCCGTTGAAGGCTTGCGAGTAATGGGCCGTGCAACACAAGGTGTGCGATTAATTAGAATTAATGAAGGAGATGAAATTTCATCTGTAGAAAAAATAGAAAAGATGGTTGAGAACGAAGATGATGAGTCACCTCAATCGGAAGAAAACGTATAAACAAAAGCAAATAATACACTCATGAAACAGTTAATAATGTTGGCAATAGCGGTAAGTATTAGCTTATCGGCTTTTAGTCAAGGTAAAAATGTGAACAAAGCAAATGTAGCCTACACCAAAGGTGAGTATGCAGAAGCAGCAGCGTTGATTGAACCTGCAACCAAAGATGAGAAGACGAGCACAAAAGGACGTACCTGGTATTTGAGAGGGCAAATCTTTGGCGCAATCGCATTGTCAGAAGATGAATCTATCAAGGCGATCGACCCTGATGCGCTATTAAAAGCATCCCAATCGTATGAAAAGGTTTTGGAGCTTGAAAAAGCGGGCTCTAATTATGCAACCCTGGCACAAATCAATCTCGATGGTCTCCGCGCTGATGTGATGAATTCGGGAGTGGCTGCATTTCAAGCAGATAATCCTGAAGGTGCTTATAAGGCTTTTCAGAATTATGCTTTGATTAGTCCAACTGACACCACGGGTTATATTTATGCTGCAATGATGGCCCAGCAATTAGAAGATTACGACGCCGTTGTAGCTAATTATGACAAGTGTTTTGAGCTGGATTATTATCCTAAAAGTGCGCTGAATGCTGTTATTTATTATAGCCTAAATCAACTTGAGAAGCCTGAGCAAGCCTTAAAATATATTAAAGTAGCGCAAGAAAAATATCCTGAGGATGTTGATTTTCAGAAGACAGCTGTAGACTACTATATTAAACAAGATAGAATAGAAGATGCTATAACGGAAATGCAGCATGCAATTGAACTTGAACCCGGTAATGCTAGATTATACTCTAATTTAGGAATGCTTTACGATTCACAAGAACAATTCGAGCTAGCGGTTGAGCAGTATAAGAAAGCATTAGAAATTGATCCTAAAGATCGATTCTCGCTGATAAATATGGCCGTTTTCTATATTGGCCAAGGCGATAACATTAATCATAAGCTAACTGATCTTAGTATGGCTGATTATCGTAAGGTAGGTGAAAAAATGGAAGCGGAAGCCAAAGAGGAGTGGAAGAAAGCCATTCCTTTCCTTGAAACCGTACTGGAAACAGACGACACAGATGAGTTAGCCCTTCAGAACCTGCACGCAGTGTATTACAAACTACGGGATGTGCCGAATGCTACAAAGATTGAAAAACGTAGACGAGATTTAGGATATCTTGTAGAATAAAGCTTTTCTATTAACCAAGTAAGCGAAAGCTCACCTCAATTTGGGGTGGGCTTTTTTTATACATTTA
>CBDUMS010000002.1:0-85742 GCA_965368405.1 uncultured Cyclobacteriaceae bacterium | reverse complement strand
TCATGAGCGTGGCGTTATTTTTCAAAACTATTCCCTTTTACCCTGGTTGACCGTAGGCCAAAACGTAAGTATGGCAGTTAAAGAAGCCTTTGCAAAGGACACTCATGCCAAAAGAAAGGAACGGGTCGAAAAATATGTCGATATGGACGGTTTTCAGCAACAAGTACTGAGCGACCAACCATCGGTTATGACACCGAAAATGTTTATCTATAACCTGCAAAAAATTGCCGGACAGGTGCGTAAACGCATAGTTCTACCGGAAGGCAATGACGATAGGATTTTGAAAGCAATTGAGATCTTGCAGAAAAAGGATGTAGTGGACATGACTGTACTTGGGCATCCTGAAGAGATAAAAACTCGAGCCGGTAGTCTGGGTTTAGATATTGATTTTGAAAAAACACCCATCATTGACCCCTACTCTTCTGATAAATTTAAAGAGTATGCCGAAACACTTCACGAACTGAGAAAGGCTAAAGGTTTATCGATGGAGATGGCAGAAGACCTTATGCACGATGTTTCGTATTATGGTACCATGATGGTTCATAAAGGCGATGCTGATGGGATGGTATCTGGAGCTGCCCATACAACCCAACACACTATTCGTCCGGCCTTACAATTTGTTAAAACTAAACCTGGCTTTAATGTTGTTTCGTCGGTCTTCTTTATGTGCCTCGACGATAGAGTGGTTGCCTACGGCGATTGTGCTGTTAACCCTAATCCTACTGCCGAAGAACTTGCAGAAATTGCAATGGTTTCGGCAGACACAAGTGAGCAGTTCGGTATTCCTGCAAAAGTAGCCATGCTCTCCTATTCTTCAGGAGATTCGGGTAAGGGGCAAGAAGTAGAAAAAGTAAGGGCGGCTACCAAAATTGTTAAAGAAAAACGCCCAGATATTTTAATCGAAGGGCCAATTCAGTACGACGCCGCCGTGGATATGCGTGTAGGTAAAAGTAAGTTGCCGAATTCAGAAGTTGCAGGTCAGGCAAGTGTGCTAATATTCCCTGACCTTAATACGGGAAATAACACCTATAAAGCAGTACAGCGCGAAACCGGTGCCATTGCGATAGGTCCTGTGCTTCAAGGATTAAACAAACCTGTCAATGATTTAAGCCGTGGTTGTCTGGTAACAGACATCGTAAATACGATTATAATAACGGCTATTCAGGCGCAGGATCAATAAGATATATGAAAACATTAGTAATAAATACCGGAAGTTCTTCCATTAAGTACCAGTTGTTTAATATGCCAGACGGGGAGGTGATCTCGAGCGGTCTTATTGAGCAAATTGGTGAAAACATGGGACAGGTGCATCATACCATCTTCCGTGGTGGCCAACCCATCGTTCATAATGAGTCCGCTCCTATTTTAAATCATCAAGCCGGAATGACCAAGGTTGCGGCACTCCTCACTGACACAAATACCGGGGTAATTACGAATACCAATGAGGTAGAACTCGTAGGGCATCGGGTGGTACATGGTGGTGAAGCCTTTGCTGAGACTATTGAGATTAATGATGATGTTCTAAAAACAATTGATAAGCTTTCGGCGCTGGCACCTTTGCATAACCCCTCGAATTTAATCGGGATTAGGATGTCGAAGAAAGTGTTTACTGGTGCTAAGCAAATAGCTGTATTCGATACGGCATATCATCAAACCATACCCGACTATGCTTTTAAGTATGCTATACCGGAAAAATTGTATAAAGAACACGGCATTCGAGTTTATGGTTTTCATGGCACATCGCATAAATATGTAGCGAACGAGGCAGCAAAAGCATTAGATAAACCTCTTGAAGAAACCAACCTGATTACTATTCATCTCGGTAATGGAGCAAGTATTACAGCGATTAAAAACGGTAAGAGTATCGATACATCCTTAGGTTTTACAACCGTGGGTGGTCTGGTAATGGGAACCCGAAGTGGCGATATAGACCCTGGGGTAATCTTCTACCTCACAGAAGAAGCTGGCATACCGATTGCCGATGTTAAAAACATTCTATATAAGAATAGTGGCATGAAGGGCCTTACTGGTAACAACGATCTTCGTAAGATTTCGGAAGATGCAAAAAATGGCAATCCCGAAGCGAAAATTGCCTTAGAGATATATGCCTATCGCATAAAGAAATATATCGGAGCCTATATGGCAGTAATTGGCCCGGTTGATGGTATTGTATTTACTGCTGGAGTTGGTGAAAATAGTCCGCTTATTCGAGATATGAGTATTACTGGGTTAGGACAATGTGGCATTTTACTTGATAAAGAGGCGAATGAAAACGTTAGTGGCTCTACCCTTATATCAACGCCCAACTCAACCATTAAGGTATTCGTTATTCCTACAAACGAAGAGCTGGAAATTGCCAATCAATCGTATCAATTGACCCAAAACGGTTAAGAATTAAGTTTCGCGGCACCCTAAAATGTAATAGAAGAAAAATCTATTACCTCTATTATTACCTTAGTTGTAATAATAGAATGCATCTTTTGCGAGTATTTCAGCTTTAACTAATTCCTGATAATTGAGAATCTGGGTATACCCCTTAAATACATCCCCTACCTCTACCTTAAAAGAGACCAGCTGGTTATCGTCCTTAAGGAGTATGTAGTTCTCTCCTTCCACTTTAACAATTGCTTCGTTAGGCAGGCTATATACCTCGTCGGCCGTTACTTTAACTCCAGCATAGAGGTATGAGCCCACAATTAGATTATTAGCTTCTTCATCCAAAAGATGAGCATGTATGCTTACTGTTCTTGTCTCCTCATCAACTTCTTTCCCAATCAAATAGATTTCCGCTTCGAATTCTTCATCGCTACCTGCCGTATGAAAGCCAACTTGTTGGCCTACGCTTAAGGCATTTACTTTATCAGCATAGACATCGAGCTCCACATGTTTATGTGTAGGGTTAACAATGGTAAGAATAAGATTATTTGGGTTTACATAGGCACCAGCAACAGCCTCCAGCTTAGCAATATAGCCTCCTATGGGTGCCGTTATAACAATCGCATCCATTATTCCTCCTTTATTAAGCTTATCAAGAGAAATGCCGATGAACCTTATCTGAGCTTCAAGACTTTGAAGGTTGGCATTAGCAACTTCATAATTTCGTTGTGCAAGCAATAATTCTTTTTCAGAGGTACTATTGGCTTCAAACAATTTCTTTTTCCGATTATAATCCGCGTCACTAAGAACTAACTCATTTTTGGCGATCAAATAATCCTGCTGAATCTTAATGATATCTTGGTGTGCTAAACTGAAAAGAACCTGACCTTTGACAATTTTATCGCCTGGCAAAACACGAATGTTACGTATATTACCACCAATAGGCGCATAGATCGCAGCCCTTTGATTTGGCGGAACATCAATTCTGCCGGTACATTCAATAACCTTTGTTATATTCTTTTTTTCAATCCGGGTAAACACTAGATCATTCAAATCTAATTCCTGTATGCTGTCTACCGCCGCATTATCTTGCGGTTGGGTTGAACAAGCAGACATGGTAAACGTCGCGATTATCAATATTAAATTTAACTTATTCATATCTATAATATTCTACTTCTATAATTGCCTTATTTAATTTATTAATAAGATCTAGGCGGTTTATAGCTGTTCTATTTACCCGATCTGTAATTTGTACATATTTGAAATATGATATTTCTCCTAATTCCAACTCACGCTCTACTGATTTTATAAGTTCTTCATTACGAGAACTCCACGTAGTAATACTGCTTTGGTACAAGGAGTTTATCTTCTTTAATTTTTCTACAGCATTTTGATAGGCATAAGTGTACCGCTGGTTCTGCTGCTCATAAAGATTTTGTGAATGCTCGAGAGCTAACTTTGCCTGAATAACAGCTTGCTTTTGCGGTCTAAACCATAATGGAATGGCTGCTCCCACTCTAAATCCTTGAAATCCGTTTATCCCATCGATACTCTGATTAAAATATCCAACGCGTATATCTGGGAAATAGCCAGCATTGGCCATTTTTACCTTAGCTTCCTGATAAAGCAAGTTATATTCAAAGGGTTTCATTAAAGACTGATCTATACTTTCGTCCATTATTGTAAGGTCAAAAGGCAATAATGTCAGCACTTCCGCTTGAATGTCTACTTCTTCAATCTTCGTTAGATCTCTGAACTTCTGGAGGGCATCACTACTATTTAACTCGGCTAACGCAAGCTGCCGATATAAATCGCTTTGCTCCATTATTATTAAGCCAAGCTCAGCGTTACTAATTTCACCAGATGATAGTTGTCTTTCTGCCTTCTCCAGGTGCATTTTAACTATACTAATTTGTTTCTCAAGCTGCAGAACTACCGCTTGAGTGTAAACAATATCTTGCCAAGCTAATTTCACCTCTCGGGTGAGTGTTCGCTTTATTAATGCATACTGTTCATTGGCGTAGTCTATCTTAATCTTTCCCGACTTAGACTCTTTTGCTTGTTGCGCGAGATTACCTAAATCCTGGAATACTTCTACCATTGCGTCCTGATATAACGTATTGAATTGACCATACCCTGCATCGATCGAGGTTTTACCTAAAGTAAAGGATGCTTTTTTCTCGCTTTCTGCCTGACCAATTGCAATTTTAGCGTTGGCTAAAATCTGGTTATTGGCGAAAGCAGAATCAATGGCCATTTGCATGGTAAGGGGTGTTCCTTGTGCGCTAATTTGCTTCGGCATGCAGATCATCAATAAAGGAATAAGAACCACTGCGGCTACTTTAGGCTTTATTTTTGATTCCAAAATATTATAGAGTATCGGTAGTAAGATTAAGGTGAGTAAGGTTGATGAGATAAGTCCCCCAATAACTACCGTGGCCAAGGGTTTTTGGACTTCTGCACCAGCTGTTGTTGATAAAGCCATAGGCAGGAAGCCCATTGAGGCAACGGCTGCTGTCATAATAACAGGTCTGAGTCTCGCTATTGCACCTTCTATAACAATATCTTTAATTGGTCCTGAATTTGTTTCACGGAGCTGGTTGAAGTAACTAATGAGCACAATACCATTTAGCACGGCGACCCCAAAAAGCGCTATAAAGCCAACACCTGCAGATATACTAAAGGGCATATCACGGATATATAAAGCAATAACACCTCCAATGGCGCTCATTGGCACGGTTGTGTAAATAAGCAACGCATATTTAACCGAATTAAAAGCAAAGAAGAGCATGACGAAAATTAAGCCGAGGGCGATTGGAACGGCTACCGCTAGCCGGTCTTTCGCGGCCTGCAAGTTTTCGAATTGTCCTCCATAACGAATGTAATAGCCCGGCGAAAGCTTAAGATTTTGGCCAAGTACGTCCTGTACCTCTTTAATAAAGCTGGCTACATCACGATTTCTGATATTAATACCGATAGATATTCGACGGTGTGCATCTTCTCGAGATATTTGCATAGGCCCATTCTTTATTTCCATTGTTGCCAATTCAGATATTGGCACCATCTTGTTTCTTGAATTCAGAACAAATAGACGGCTCAATTTAAAGAACTCACGCTTGGCAAGCCGTATCACCAGATCGAATCGTTTTTCTCCCTCGTAAACAACACCGGCAACTTCCCCGGCATAAGCCGATCGAATTACCTGATTTAAAGCGTGAATATTTATACCATGAAATGCCATTCGTTCACGATTATAACTTACCATCATTTGCGGTAAACCTTCAGTCTGTTCAACCTTTACATCACCGGCTCCTTCAATTTTCTGAATGAGTACAGCCGCTTCTTCACCCACCCGATGCAATTCTTCGAGGTCGTCGCCAAATATTTTTACTGCCACATCGGCCTTAGAGCCTGTCATAAGCTCATTAAACCTTAATTGAATTGGCTGGGTAAACTCAAAAGAGGCTGCTTTAATCACATTAAGCTTAGCCTTCATTAATTCTACTAAATCCTCCCTGTTATCGGCCGACACCCATTCTTCTTTAGGTTTAAGGATGATCATGATATCAGCCTCCTCAATCGACATTGGATCTGTGGGCACCTCGGCTGTGCCTATTTTAGAAACAACATGGTTGACTTCCGGGAAATTCTCCAGTAGAATTTTTTCAGCTCTTGTCGATGATCGAACACTGGCCTCTAATGAACTGCCAGGACGGAGACTCATTTGCATCGCTAAATCACCTTCCTCTAGCGTTGGGATAAACTCGGCACCCATTCGGGAGAACACGAACCCTGTTATCACCAATACTGCCAAGGAAGAGGAGATAGTCCAATAAGGTAGTTTTAATGCCAATTTAAGGACAGGTTTATAAATCGATTTTAATCCATTTACAATTTTATCTGCAAAGGTCGTAGTGTCTCTAATATCCTTTTTAAGTAAAAGACTGGCGGCAACGGGCACATAAGTTACGGAGAGAATAAGGGCTCCTAAAATTGCAAAGGAAACTGTTTGAGCCATGGGCGTAAACATTTTGCCTTCGATTCCGGTGAGCGTCATGATGGGTACAAACACAATCAAGATGATAAATACCCCAAACGCAGCAGATGCTATAGTTTTAGATGAAGCTGTTTTAATAGCATCGTCCATCTGTTGTTGACTTAGTTTCTTACCGAGAAAATTTAAGGTAATAAAGTGCAAAACTGCTTCAACAATTATAACCGCGCCATCGATTACAATTCCAAAATCAATAGCTCCCAAGGACATAAGATTGGCGGAAACACCGAAGACACTCATCATAATAAAGGCGAATATCAAGGACAGTGGGATTACCGAAGCCACAATAATTCCAGCGCGAAGGTTTCCCAGCAATAAGATGAGAATGAAAATAACGATCAAGCCTCCTTCAATAAGATTGGTACTAACCGTACGAATGGTTTTGCTAACGAGTACAGATCTATCCAGATAAGGCTCAATTGATATTCCCTCTGGTAAAGACTGCTGCACCTGATCGATTCGCTGATGAACATTTTCGATAGCCTGAGACGAATTTCCCCCTTTTAGCATCAGCGTAATTCCACCAACGGTTTCTCCTAAGCCATCCATCGTCATGGCACCAAAGCGAGGTGGATAACCGTAACGCACCTCTGCAATATGTTTTACAAGAACAGGCACACCATTCACCTGCTTTACAACAATGTTTTCTATATCGCTGAACTCTCGAACTATACCCTCGGTTCGGATATAATACAGGTTAGGACCTTGTTCAATATAGCTACCTCCAGAATTTTCGTTATTTTCTTGTAATGCCTTATAAACCTGAGGAATAGTAATCTCTAGCTCGCTCAATCGCTTGGGATCAACGGCTACTTCAAACTGCTTGACAAAACCGCCGAAGCTACTTATTTCAATAATCCCTTTGATACCATTCAATTGTCGTTTAACAATCCAGTCCTGGATCGTTCGTAAGTCCATTGCATCATACTGATTGCGGTGGGCCTCATCAATATTAAGCGTATATTGGTATACCTCCCCCAGACCCGTAGTAATCGGCATCATTTCAGGAACTCCTAATTCTGAGGGTATGTCTTCTGCAGCGATTGCTAACTGTTCTTTAACATACTGGCGAGCATCGAGAATAGGGACTTTATCCTCGAAAACTATTGTAACAACAGACAGCCCAAATTTAGAAATTGATCGAACTTCTACAATATAGGGGATATTAGCTACCGCCATTTCTATGGGGTAAGTAATAAATTGCTCAATTTCCTGCGGAACCAGCGATGGAGAAACCGTTACGACTTGAACCTGGTTGTTCGTTATATCGGGAACCGCATCTATAGGCAAACTACGCATTGCATAGTAGCCTGTGATGATCATGGCAAGCACATTGAGTCCAATAATAAATTTATTCTTCAGCGAAAACGCTATAATTCTGGTAATCATAAAACTGGGATTATAGATGATATAATCTTATGGTGCATTAAGTAATTATTAATGCAGGGTACTTATGAATAGGCAACTATGCCAGAATTGAGGGCGGACCACGAAGAGGGTCCGGTGGAATAAATGAGGTGAAAGGTACTTCTTCCTCTACTTGGTAAGCAAAATCAATTGCTTCCGTAGGATTATAAGATATTAATACTTCAAGCAACTGTATAGATGGAGCATCTTGAGGCACCTTGAAAAAATGTTCAAAATGACCCTGCCCATGATCAACACCAAAACTTATCTGTATTTCGCCAAAAAGATCTGTGGTACATTGATGACTATGAACTATAGTTATTTCCTGATCCGGATTGAAGTGTTCGTGCGGAACCATGGTGTGGAGTAAAATAATACCTCCAACTAGAAAATATAAGATTCTTTGAACAACGAACATCTAACAAATATACAAAAGCTAATTAATGCAACAGTGTTAGCTATCACAAAAGGGATTCAAAAATTTGGTGCCGCTAATTTTAACGGCACCAAATTAATAGCATACTTTATAAAGCATTAAACGCCTTGGTTATCGCAGCTAATTCTCCTTTTAGCTCTTCATAACGATCATATGCATCCTTACCCGGCTTCTGGTCGGCTCGATTAATCATAGAAGCCAGATAATTCAATTGCGCATTTAACATTGGTCGCATATAAATGCCTGGAGGCGTTTCTAATTGATATTTGACCATTTCAATTTTATCAATTCTTGCCTTAGTCTTATTCGAGGCTTTCTTCTTGTACTTATCTTGTAGTGGCTTTAGTAGGTCCTCAACTTTTTTCGTTAACCTATTAGCTTCGTTCTGAAGTGCTACTATTTGAAGTGAAAGTGCGACTTGCTCTTCGATAATAGCTTTCGTCATTCCCTGTTCCTCTGATTTAGGATCTAATTTAATTTCTCCCTCCTGCTTGACCGTCTGACCGTCGATGGTTAATTCAAAAGTATAAGTACCAGGCGCTACCATGGGCCCTCCTCTTAAACTACGAGCTGCATTGCTGTTCCAGGCACCTTCATGTCGCATATCCCAAACGATACGATGTACCCCCGCCGATTTATCAAGGTCACCTTTGCGGCTCGCCTGAGCTCTTATATTGGCCATTGGCGTTGGTCGATCAGAATTATCGGTTTTAGCCACGGCGCTAGTTAGGGTTCGAACATGCTTACCAGTTGCATCGCTTATTTTAAGTGATATGTCTCCACTCGGTGTTTTTGGCAGATAGTAATTAAGTATTACCCCATTGTTAGGATAATAAGGCACCGACTTCTCGCTTGTTGAACGAAAGCGATAGCGATAGGCTATTCGTGGTGCAAATAATTGTGCAGATTTCTTTGCCCAAGGGATTGTTATTTCATCAACGGAAGAAAGATCATCAAGAACCCAAAATGAACGTCCCATGGTGGAAAGTACCAGATCGCCTCTATGCAATTTAATATCTGTAATTGGGGTTACAGGCAGGTTTTGTTGAAATGGTTGCCAGTTCTCTCCGTCATTAAACGAAATAAACATGCCGAATTCGGTTCCCGCGTAAAGTACACCTTCATGCTGCGGATCCTCGCGCACAACACGTGTTGGAAAATCGGCAGGTAAGCCATTCTCGCCAGTAGTTAGTAATTTCCAGCTCGATCCGCCATCTAAGGTGCGGTAAATATAAGGACGATAATCGCCCAACTGATAACGTAAAACCGCAATATAAGCCTTATTACGATCGTGTGGTGATGGCTCAACGGCGTCTACTCTACCGCCTTTTGGCAAATCTGCGGGTGTAACGTCTTTCCAGTTTTTACCTCCATCCATGGTAACATGAACAGGGCCGTCATTCGCACCTACCCAGATTATCCCTTCTTGCAAAGGAGATTCCTGTATCGCATAAATAGTGCTGTAATACTCCTCACCTGTAACGTCGCGGGTAATTGGTGAGCCAGAAATTACCTGCTTATCGGGTTCGTTGGCCGTTAAATCAGGTGAAATTATTTCCCAGGTTACTCCGTCGTCTGTTGTTTTATGAAGGAATTGGGAACCCATATAAACAGCATCAGGATTATGCTTAGAAACCATGATAGGTGCCACACGCTGAAACCTGTATTTAAGATTCTTAGGATTATGACCATAAATATTTGTCGCACCTATATAGTACTGTTTTTCTTGACCCGTTTTCTTATTGTAAACACCAAACCTTCCTTTACAGTTTGAATAAACAATATCAGGATTACCCGGCTTCGGTACGGCTGGGCCGGTTTCGCAACCTCCAACAGCCAGCCAGTATGAATTTGGACCAGCCGGAGCGTTATGAGGAGGCACACTAGGTACTGCAATCGTAGAATTATCCTGCTGACCTGCATACAACCAATATGGGTACTGCTCATCTACTTCAACCTGATAAAGCTCTGCCGTGGGCTGGTTAAACTGTGTCGACCATGTTTTACCGCCGTTGGTTGTAACGTTTACTCCACCATCATTAGACTGACCCATTATTAAGGTATCATTAGGGTTTAGCCATACATCGTGATTATCACCATGCGGTGTAGAAAGACGTTTCCATTTTTTACCACCATCTATTGAATGAAAATAGCCATTCGCATTGACGTAAAGCGAGTTTTCGTTAAGGGGATTGACCTCAACATTGCAATAATAGAAAGGCCGGTTAACCAGTCCTTTATTATCCGATACCTGGGTAAAACTCTCGCCCCGATCTTTAGATAGGTAAAGTCCACCTTCATCTTCCGGGGCTTCGACCAATGCATAAAGAATATCCGGATTAGCAGGTGATACACCCAAATCAACTTTGCCAATTAGACCTTCGGGAAGTCCTGTGGTTTTTTTTGTCCAGGTATTGCCACCATCTGTTGATTTATAGACTCCTCCGGCCTGATAGCCACCACTTATAATGGTCCATGGCTTGCGTTCTGCCCGCCACATTGTTGCGTAAATCATTTCCGGATTATCAGGTGCAAACTCTAAATCTACAGCCCCAATTGTGTCGGATACATAGAGAATCTGCTCCCAGTTTTTACCGCCGTCCTTGCTTCGATAAACTCCTCGCTCTTTATTAGGCTGAAAGGCCTGACCTATAGCAGCCACATAAATTAAATCTTTATTCTTAGGATGAATTTCTACTGCACCAATCTGACCTGCCATGGGTAAACCGATATGCTCCCATGTTTTACCTGCGTTGGTAGATTTATACATTCCTTTCCCTGTAATTACATTTGATCTCAGTCCATCTGAACCCGTCCCCACATATATTAAATTAGGATCGGTTGGGGCAACCTCGATTGCACCAATAGACGGTGTAGAGAAAAAACCATCACTTACATTTTTCCAAACAATACCATAGTCCGTTGTTTTCCAGACACCTCCACCGGTTGCTCCACTATAAAATGTACCTGGCTCAGAAGGAACACCCGTTACCGTGGTAACGCGCCCACCGCGGGCGGGTCCTACATTGCGATATTTAAATTCCTGTAATAGGCTATCTGGAATTATTTGAGCAACCAACATATTGGTCGATAAAAATAACACTAGAGATAAAATGCTAGATCGAATTGAGAATGACATCATATGCTTATTAGTTTTTTGGGCAAGTTAATATTTCCTTAATAGAGGACTATGATTAATTACATAAATGGTTTATCATAATTATTGTGCCATTTAAGAGTAATCATGTGTTTAAATTTCACCATTAATTTGGGCCTAATTAGTACATTTGAGTATTGGATTTGTTTTTCGTACTTACTTCTTGAACGATGAAATTTTTACAGCTCTTATTGTTTTTCGCCAGTGCAATAATTCTAATTACTTGTACCACGACAAAGTACATGGAACCAACTAAAGCAAGACAACTTAAGCCTGAAGAAGTCCGTGGATATCATAATGCAGTCGAGATGAAGATTGCCTGGTTCCCATATAAAGATCTTGAGCTTAAGAAAACGAAAGAGAATAACTGGGTAATGGTGAATAGTGATTCTGGTCGTACCAGTACAGTGCCTGTCATAATGATTACCTATCCGAACTCAGGCGATTCGATCTGGATAGATATGAATATCAAGAATGAAATTTTGGGCAAACTCGTTAAGCACACGCTAATGACCCAGGTACCTATCTATGAACCCTATGGTGAGTATTTTGCGGAAGCAAAATGTTCTAAATGTCATCCCTCAAATATCGAGGTGAATTTCGATTGGTAAGTTTGCTTTAAACTAAGGCATTAACCTCTGCCATTAATTTCTCGGCAGTTATTCCAAGGTTTTGATACAATTCCTTATACGGTGCAGAAGCGCCATAGCGATCTAGCCCTACCACCTTACCTTCAAGGCCAACATATTTATACCAGCTTAATGTTGCCCCAGCTTCTATGGCTACGCGCGCCTTACATGAAGAAGGAAGTACAGTCTCTTGGTATGATTTATCCTGGGCATCGAAAACTTCAGTACAGGGCATGGATACTACTCTCACTTTTTTGCCTAACTTATTCAATTTTTCTTTTGCCTCTAAGGCAATTTCCACCTCCGAACCCGTGGCAATAATAATAGCTTCAAAATTGGCATCCTCGGCTAATACATAGGCACCCTTCGCGGCATTTTTCGAAGTTGAAGAATCGAGAATTGGTAAATTTTGACGCGTAAGGACAAGACAAGATGGTCGGTCTTTAGCAGCTAACGCAAGCTTCCAACCTTCAATTGTTTCATTTGCATCGGCAGGCCTTATAACATTGATGTTAGGCATTGCCCGAAGCGAAGTTAGGTGAGCGATAGGTTGATGTGTTGGACCATCTTCTCCTAACCCAATAGAGTCGTGCGTTAAAACATAGATTACCTGAATGCCCATTAATGCTGCCATTCGCATAGAAGGACGCATGTAATCGGTAAAGACAAAGAATGTTCCTGCATAGGGTAAAACACCGCCGTGTAAGGTCATTCCATTCATTATAGCTGCCATCCCGTGCTCACGAATTCCATAGTGGATGTACCTTCCTGTAGGATTTTCTGGACTAAAACTAGTCTCCGACTTCGGGAATGTATTATTCGACGGGGTTAGGTCAGCAGACCCGCCAAGGAGTGCTGGAATTTGCGGTGCAATCTGATTTAAAACCGCGCCACTGGCCGAGCGAGTTGCCATTGCTCCTTCCGCAGCAAAAGGCTCAATCGAAAGGTTATCGACATCCACATCATCAAGAGCTTGGAATTCAGCTGCCTTATCCGGATATTCTATTTGATAACGGGCGAATAAGCTATTCCATTCCGCTTGAGAATCAGCACCATTATCAATACACTTTCTAAAATAGTCCAGAACATCATTAGGGGTATAAAAATCCTCATCTACAGGAAGGCCAAGTGTTTCTTTTGCCAGCTTTAATTCATCCTGTCCAAGGGGTGAACCATGAACGCCAGAAGTGTTTTGTTTATTCGGGCTGCCCTTTCCAATAATTGTTTTACAGGCAATAATTGAAGGCCGATCGGCCTCCATTTTAGCATTTAAAATTGCCTCTAAGATCGCTTTCGGATCATGGCCATTAATCTCTTGGATATGCCAGCCGTAAGCTTCAAATCGTTTAAGAACATCTTCAGAAAACGACAGGTCGGTCTTACCATCAATGGTAATGTTATTATCATCATAAAGGGTGATAAGTTTCCCTAACTTATTATGACCTGCAAAAGCACAAGCTTCGTGTGAAACCCCCTCTTGAAGATCCCCATCACTTGCGATAACGTAGGTAAAGTGATCGACGATATTAAAATTTGGTTCATTATAACGTGCAGCCAGCGAAGCTTCGGCAAAGGCGAATCCTACAGCATTCGATATGCCCTGCCCAAGAGGACCTGTGGTGGTTTCCACACCGGGAGTATCGCCGTATTCGGGATGTCCTGGTGTTTTACTCTCCCATTGTCTAAAATCTTTAAGATCGTTTTTACTTACATCGTATCCTGTAAGATGCAGCAAAGAATAGAGTAGCATACTGCCATGACCACCTGAGAGAATAAATCGATCGCGATCTATCCAATTCGGATCTTTGGGGTTATGTTTCAAGAATTGCGTCCAGAGTACAGTTGCCATTTCTGCAGCACCCATAGGTAGACCTGGATGACCTGAATTCGCTGCCTGGACGCCATCAATGCTTAATCCACGTACAATATTTGCTGCTTTTACGATAAAATCTGATGTAACTGCTTGATCTGAAACTTGCATTAGGTTGGTCGATATTAGTTAAACAAAAACATTTTGCTAGGCTCTTTCCATTGAAAAAGTTAGCACAAAAATAGGGAAGAAATTAGACAAGATATTTCGATTGAGAAATTATTGCTTCAATTAGATTTGTGTACATGGATGACAAGTATAAAATCAAACTTGATTGGGCCAAAAAGCATAAGAAGCAAGTAAAGAGGCAAGTTGCTCATCTTAGGAAAATGCGTAAGGGAAAGGTAGACGAGCTTATTCATCCACTACACGAGGAAGCTTTCGAAGAAATTGATTGCTTAAAATGTGCCAATTGTTGTAAAACGACAGGCCCATTATTTACGCAGACAGATATTCAGCGCATCGCCAATCACCTTAAAATAACCTCATCCGTATTTATCAAGAAGTATTTGCGCATAGACGAAGACAACGATTTCGTTTTGAAATCTGTTCCCTGTACCTTCCTCGATCAGGATAACATTTGCAGAATCTATGCAGTACGTCCGAAGGCCTGTCGTGAATATCCACATACCGATAGAGCCAATCAATTAGGACTATTAACTTTAACAGAAAAAAACAGCAAAATTTGCCCGGCGGTGGCTAATATATTCGAGAAACTCAATTTAGCTAAATAGGCTGAGTCATTCCATGATTATTGATTATCTTCGAATCTAATTCAAAAGGGTAGATAATGGGCCGTCTGGTAATAATTTCGAATCGACTTCCGGTAACAATTAGCGAAAAAAATAATGAGATAAAACTACAACCAAGTTCAGGAGGACTGGCTACAGGAATGAACTCACTGGGCAAAAACTATGAAGTGATTTGGGTAGGATGGCCAGGGGTTCCCGGCACAAATCCTCCTCAGAAATCGAGTATCACCAAAATCCTCAAGTCTAAGGGAATGCACCCGGTCTATATCGATCGTTCAAAGTTTAATAATTTTTATGGGGGCTTTAGTAATTCAACCCTTTGGCCCCTATTTCATTATTTTCAGCAGTACACAGACTTTGCCGCCCGAACCTGGTCTGATTATAAAGAGGTAAATGAACAATTTGCAGCTCAAACAGCAAAAATTGCAAAGAAGGGAGATATTTTCTGGGTGCAAGATTACCAACTAATGCTGGTGCCCGGACTTTTACGTGAAAAATTTCCTGAAGCTACGATTGGTTATTTCCATCATATCCCATTTCCTTCTTATGAACTCATGCGTACCTTACCATGGCGCGAAGAACTAATGCGAGGAGTTCTTGGTGCTGATTTAGTAGGTTTTCATACGTTCGATTATGTTCGACACTTCACGAGTGCTACGAGTAGAATTTTAAATTTTGACGATATCTATTTAGGTCGTGTTCGCTTCCATAACAGAATTGTTGATATCGATTCATTTCCCATGGGAATCGATTATGAAAAATTCGCAAATGCAGTGAACGACGTGGAAACAAAGAATGAAATTGAACGCTATAAAAAAGAAACTGCTGGCGAACAGATTATTCTAAATATAGACCGTTTAGATTATTCTAAAGCGCTACCGCAACGGCTTAAAGCCTTTGATTTATTCCTTACCAAATACCCGAGTTATCGACGCAAAGTTTCTATGCTCGTTATTTTGGTACCCTCGCGCGATTCGGTAGGCCGGTATAAAAAGCTTAAGGAAGAAATTGATAGACAGGTTGGTTTTATAAACAGTAAATATGGCCGTATTAATTGGACTCCCATCCATTATTACTACCGAGCCATCAAGTTCAGCCGAATGGTTGCTTGGTATAAACTATCACCCGTTGCACTTATTACACCGTTTCGTGATGGAATGAACCTCGTCTCCAAAGAGTATATCGCTTGTAAAGATGATGGTAAAGGAGTTTTGGTCTTAAGTGAAATGGCTGGTGCATCTAAGGAGTTGATTGGAGCCTTGCAGGTTAATCCAAATAATATAGAGGACATTGCCGACGCCCTGCATCAGGCCTTTCAAATGCCGGAAGAAGAACAAAAAGCACGCATGGAAAAGATGCAAAAAGTGCTTAAAAGAAATGATATTTATTATTGGTCGTCTCATTTTTTGGAGCGGCTTAAAGAAGTACACGAAGCATCTATGGCGATTTACGATAAGCATTTTGATGAAACAGCTCAGAAAAAATTGGTTTCAAGTTATAAGAGGAGTAAATCTCGACTTATGTTCCTGGATTATGATGGCACACTAGCCAACTTTAGATCTGACCCACTCACTGCCTCTCCTACTGAAGAACATTATTCAATCCTGCGATCGCTTTGTGCTGATCCTAAGAACATCGTAGTATTAATTAGTGGACGTGATAGAGAAACATTGGGGACGTGGTTTGATGGTATAAATGTAAATATAGTTGCGGAGCATGGCGCCTGGTACAGGAAAGATAACGGCGAATGGGATAATTTTGCCGACTTAAAGAATGACTGGAAGGATGGGCTCAAACCAATTTTTAATCAGTTCGCCGTGAGGACACCCGGATCTTTCGTTGAAGAAAAGAACTACTCGCTTGCATGGCACTATCGTAGAACAGATCCTGGATTGGCCGAAATGCGACAGCATGAGTTTATAGAAAAACTCAGCCAGGCAATTGCCGGTAAGAATCTGCAAATAATGGAGGGCAATAAGGTTTTGGAGGTAAAGAATGAGCAGATAAATAAGGGCTTAGCTTCGAAGCATTGGTTAAATCTTAAGAAATGGGATTTTATTATGGCCATTGGCGATGACTACACCGATGAAGACACCTTTAAGGCCATGCCGGAAACAGCCTATACTATTAAAGTAGGATTTCAGGAAACAGCCGCAAAAAACAACATTTCTTCAGTAGAAAATGTATTAAAATTACTGACCGCCTTAAAGAACAGTTAATCCAATAAACTAAACCGGCCTGATAACGGTTAGTACTGATATAAATATTAATTCAATGATTACAGTAATATCGCCAGCAAAAACATTTAATAAAGATCCAAAGAAGCCATCCCTAGATTATACAGAACCTTCTCATTTAACAGAAAGTGAAAAGTTAATGGGAAAGCTGCGGGGCCTCAACAATAAAAAGTTGGGCGAACTAATGAACTTGAGTAAAGACTTAGTTGCCCTCAACCAAGAGAGGCATACCAATTGGCAGCCTCCTTTTACTGAAGAAAATGCTGATCCAGCCATTTTTATGTTTTACGGTGAGGTGTATCGCGGATTAGATGCTGACAGTTTAGACGAAAATGATCTAGCCTATGCACAAGATCACCTGCGGATACTTTCCGGGCTCTATGGCGTACTAAAACCATTAGATCTCATTCAACCCTATCGGTTAGAGATGGGTGCCAAACTAAAGTATTATAAGAAAAATAATTTGTACCAGTTTTGGGGCGATGAAATTACCAAAACCATTGCGAAGGATTTAGGGGATCCGCCTGTATTGATTAATCTTGCCTCTAACGAATACTTTAAATCCATAAATCTTAAGAAGTTAAAAGCCAGGATGATTGTCCCTACGTTCAAAGATTTCTCCAATGGTGAGTACAAATCACTAATGACCTACGCTAAAAATGCCCGCGGTATGATGGCGCGCTATATAATTCAAGAACGTTTAGAAGATCCAGAACTACTAAAATCCTTTAATGGTGGAGGTTATGCTTACAGCCCAGAGCGATCTGATGATGAAAATATGGTTTTCATCAGGTAACTTACAGATATTTAATAGTGTATTTTGGAGAATTCAACAGATAATATCATGAATAAGCATCGGAGCCTATGAACAAAGAAGAACTCTCTAAATTAACGGACGAAGAACTGCTCCAGGCTTCAAAAAACTTTAAACCAACACCTATAATAGACGCATTACTAATCGGGTTTTTAGTTGGTATCATTATTTACGGAGTCGCCGCAAACGCCTGGGGTTTTACCATATTGATTCCTTTGTTTCTAATTTACCAATTCTTAAAAAAGCCAAAACAATATAAAGCATTACAGCAAGAACTGAAGACACGTAACTTGCAGTAATTACCTTAATATTATGCCGCAAGGTCTAGGCGTGACCGTTGGGTATCTCCCAAAACATAATTACAGATAAAAATTGGCCAAACAACACAATAGCTCAAATGGGAAAAATTCAATAATTGAAATAGCGATGCAAAAAACCATAATTCAGAATACGGTTGAGTATGTTAAAGAAGTACACCGTGATGCAGAGGGTGGTCATGACTGGTGGCATATTCAACGGGTATGGCATATGGCCAAACATATTGCAGCGAATGAAAATGTTGATCACACCGTTGTTGAGCTTGCTGCTTTGCTCCATGATATAGCTGATTCTAAGTTTCATAACGGCGATGAAAGCATCGGCCCTAAAAAAGCACGGGAATTTCTGGATACTATGAACTTAGCTAATGAGCAAGTTGAGCACATTATTAACATCATTGAAAATATATCCTTTAAAGGGGGTAATAATCCAAATCAATTCCAATCGAAGGAATTCGATATAGTGCAAGATGCTGATCGACTCGATGCCATAGGAGCGATTGGAATAGCAAGAGCTTTTAATTATGGAGGGTTTAAAAACCGATCACTTTATGACCCCGGGATAAAGCCTAATCTGCATATGACTAAGACGGAGTACAAAAAGAGCACAGCCCCAACCATCAATCATTTCTATGAGAAACTCCTCTTACTTAAAGAACGTATGAATACAGCCGCAGGAAGAAAAATAGCGGAAGAGCGGCACAACTTTATGGTTCAATATCTCGACGAATTCTTTAAGGAGTGGAATGGAGAGCGATGAATTAACAAGTTTTATGTACAAACTATTTTTTTTTATGATTCTTTAATCGTAATATTGCAATGTAATAAAAAGCTATGGGAGTAACGAAGCAACATCTTTTTACGGAACAGGAAAACCAATTAGCCTTAGCGGCAAAAGTTTTTGCTCATCCGGCTCGCATAGCTATTATCAACTACCTGCTAAAAGCAAATGCCTGCATTAATGGAGATTTAGTAGCTGAATTAGGTTTGGCTCAGGCCACAATTAGCCAGCATCTTCGTGAGTTAAAGGACGCAGAAATTATTCAAGGCACAATCGAGGGCGTAAGCATTAGTTATTGTATCAACTATGCGAAATGGCAAGAAGTGCAGAATCAGTTTAATCAATTTTTCAACCGATACAATCAAACCAAAGATTGTTGTTAATACATACAAGCATGAAAACACAAGAGGAACTTAAGAATATCGTTAAGGAAAAATATGGCAAAATTGCAGAGCAAGACAAGGATTTTAATGCTGCTTCTTGCTGTGGCGCTACCCCACCATCAAATAAGATCTATAATATTATGATGGATGATTATACTGACGTTGAAGGCTACAACCCAGATGCCGACCTCGGTCTAGGATGCGGTTTGCCGACAGAATTTGCTATGATCGAAGAAGGCGATACGGTGATCGATCTTGGCTCAGGTGCTGGAAACGATTGTTTTGTTGCGCGACACGAAACAGGCGCTTCAGGTAAAGTGATTGGTATAGATTTTACCGAATCCATGATCAATAAAGCAAGAATAAATGCAGATAAGCTTGGTTATAATAACGTGGAGTTCCGCTATGGAGACATCGACAATATGCCCGTTGCTGCCGATACAGCTGACGTAATTGTAAGTAATTGCGTATTAAACCTTGTACCGGACAAAGAAAAAGTTATCGCCGAAATTGCTCGCGTATTAAAACCGGGGGGGCACTTTAGTATATCTGATATTGTACTGGTTGGCGAACTGCCCGAATCACTTAAGCAAGATGCTGAAATGTATGCCGGATGTGTAGCCGGAGCAATTCAGAAAGAAGAATATTTAGGACAAATTGAGCAGGCTGGCTTCCAAAATATCACCGTTCAAAAAGAAAAGGTTATTTCATTACCCGATGACATCCTAACCAAGTACCTAAATACACAAGAGTTAGAGGATATCAAAACCAGAGCAATTGGTATCTTTAGTATCACTGTTTATGCGCAAAAGGCTGGAGTTAAAACTAAGGGCAAACCAAAAATGAGCATCCAGGAAGTTGCTGACTCTGCTTGTTGTGGGCCCGAAGATAGCTGCTGTTAATGTTCTACTAATGGACCTAGAAAAAGTTAATATCGCCGAGAGTCTAGCCAAGATCAATCAGCCTTGGGACCCACACATTATTGGTGAATTGAATGGCCAATACGTGAAAGCTGCCAAGTTAGATGGCGAGTTTGTATTCCATCGACATGAAGAGGAGGATGAACTATTTCTGGTAATTAAAGGCATTTTAAAAATGGCCTATGAAGATCATACTGAAACCATTTATCCTGGCGAATTTATTATTGTTCCTAAAGGTGTACTGCACAAACCAATTGCTGAAGAGCCTGTTGAAGTAATTCTATTTGAACCGGTGTCGACATTAAATACCGGCAACGTAGAGAATGACTTTACGAAGAAAGAGCTAAAACGTATTTAAGGCAATTTCTTAATCTTTCCCGTTTACTGCTTGGATTAAGAAGTTCGGAATATCCAGTTTCTGAGAGATCTTAAATGCAGCATTCATTAGGCCAACATGGCTATAGGTTTGCGGAAAATTTCCCCATTGGCTCCCTGTTTTTGAGTCGACATCTTCGCTATGCAAGCCAAGATGGTTAGTATATTTTAGTAAATTGTCGAAAATCTCCGTTGCCTCTTTTAATCTCCCTACAGCGGCCAACGCCTCAACATACCAATATGCGCAAATCAAAAAAGTGCTTTGAGGTTTTCCGAAGTCATCTTCGTGCTTATAGCGATAGAATAAGCCATTATCGGTACGGAGCTCGTCTTCGAGTGATTTTAAGTGATCTCGGGCTCTTTCTGACTTTGGGTCGAGGTATCCCATGGTAATTAATTGCAATTGGCTGGCATCGAGTCTGTCATTTTCAATAGCCGAGGAGTATGCCTTAAGTTCAGGCTTATAGCATCGCTCAATTTGAGCTGCGGCATCATCTCTGATTTTGGTGGCATAATCAAGCATAATCTCATCATCCAGATACTTAGCGATTTTAATTGCTGCGGACGCACCAGCCCAATGAAACTGGAAGGTGTAACAATGCCTAAAGCTCATATTGCGTAATTCCCAAAGACCTGCATCTGGCTCGTCCATCGTATTCGCAATATCATTAAGTAAGTCCATTACCAGATCTTTGGAACGCTGACGTCGAATTGTACTTAACCGTTCGTCAGTATAGAGCGGCAATAGCGATACCAAGATTTGGCCATAAACATCATTCTGAATATGTTCTTTCGCCTGATTACCAATTCTTACCGGTTTATTCCCCAGGTAACCTGCCAAATCGAGCTCCTTTTCTTCAAAATCTTCATTACCGAGAATATTATAAACAGGGTTGTAGCGAAGTTTTGTGTTTACCGATATATTCTCAATATAGTTTGAATACTTCTCCAGCTCCTCGAATTGACCTATTGCGCTCAATGCATTTAAGGTATAAAATGAGTCTCGCATCCAACAAAAACGATAATCCCAGTTACGTCCTGACCCCGGATGTTCCGGCAAGCTCGTAGTGGTTGATGCCGTTATAGCACCCGTATCTTCGTACTGATGCATTTTAAGTGTTAGTGCCGAACGAATCACAGCTTCCTGCCACATTGGGCCAATGGTACAATGTCTTACCCAATCCTGCCAATAGTTAATTGTCTTATTTAAGAACTCTTCGGCCGTATCTACAATAGGCCCTTCTAAAGGTACGCCCCAGGTAAGAAATAAATAGACTGGTTCACTTAATTGAAACTCCTGCTCCTCGATAATATAATTCAAAGACAAATTAGTCGAAAGGCGTACGGGTTGCTCGAAACCAGCATAACGAAGATGACTGCTTCCTGGCATGACCTCCGGACTGATGTTCCCATAATCGCCTTTTGGATTACAGACAACCTTTATTTTAGGCACTCCCTTCACTGGCTCTATCTTCCGCACCATCATTAAGGGACGGTAATGGCGATCGTAGTTTTCGAATCGAGGTGCAAAATCTGTTATTTTATATTTGCCATCCTCGGTTTCGATATCCGTGCAAAGAACATTAGTGTTTTTAATGTATTTCTGTTTTGTCTTCTGTATAGGTCTGGAGGAATAAACGCCAAACTCCCCTCCCTTTTCTTCATCCAGGAGGCCTCCAAAAATGAAACTACTATCGAACTTTGGCCAGCAAAGCCATTTAATATTACCTTTTGAGTTTATTAATGCCTGAAATGCACAATTACCTATTAGACCTAAGTCGTACGTATGTCTATCCATTGATTATGAGAAAGTTAAAAATCTTGGCTGATTTCAGAGCTGAAAAATAGGCATTTTAAGGTAATATGATGGATAAATCTATTAATTAAGTTATCATCTTAATGTAATTTGGCAGTTTAGTCTTCAATAAGGCTTAGAATCAATATAAATATTTAACTTATTTAAACATTGAACACTTCTAAATCACGTAAAATCGTATTAGGAATATACGTAATTGCCTTTGCGATAGCTGGCTTCCTTACTTACTATCTCGACAGCTCCGACCCGATTTCTAAATTATTCTTTATCGATGTCATCATGACGGTAGTCGTTTATCTTTTTAGTGTAAAGTATGGGAATGCAAGTATCTACGACCCGTATTGGAGTGTTATTCCCTTCGGAATGATCTTTTATTACCTGTACATCTTTGGAATTGATGTTATATCACTTAAAGTAATCCTGGCCTCCTTTGCTATTTCATTCTGGTCGTGGCGCCTTACGGGCAACTGGTTAAGGGGCTGGAAAGATATGTCGCACGAAGATTGGCGGTATGTAAACCTTCGCGAGAAAACCGGAAAATGGTATTTACTCGTAAATTTTCTGGGAATTCATATGTTCCCAACCATGGTGGTATTTATGGCCGCAATACCGATCTACTATATATTTCTGTTTTCGAATGAAATGAATATAATAAGCTGGATTGGATTTGGCATTGCCATTGGTGGCACTATTTTAGAGATGAGTGCCGATAATCAGCTGCATAAATTCAAGCAACAAACTACCAATTCTATGGCTGTATGTCGTACAGGTGTCTGGCGCTACATGCGACACCCTAATTACTCGGGCGAAATCCTTTTTTGGCTAGGGCTTTGCCTCATGGCATATACACCCTATGTAAGCTATTCTATCGCAGTAGGTGTGCTTTTACTAGCCCTAATGTTTCTCGTTATATCTATACCAATGATTGATAAAAAACTCTTAAAATCTAAGCCTGAGTACACTATCTATAAAGAAAGTACCTGGTCAATATTTCCCAAGTTTAAATGATAAGGTCGCTCCTACTAATAAGTTTTATAGCCCTCATTATTGCATGCAATGAAAGTGAAAATAATGAAGCTGGCCGACCAGATGTTTTTGTTGTGGTATTAGGAATTGCACAGGATGCCGGCTATCCTCAGGCGGGCTGCAATAAAGCATGCTGTGAACCGGTATGGAATGGCAAAGTGCGTAAAGAGAAGGTGGTATCGCTGGGTGTCGTTGATTTGCCGAACAATAAAGTATGGCTCTTTGATGCTACACCAGACTTTAAGGAACAACTCCAAATGCTCCTGGGTTATTTACCCGAGCCCAATATTAGCTCCTTGGCCGGTATTTTTCTCACCCATGCCCATATTGGCCATTACACAGGCTTAATGGAACTAGGTCATGAAGCGATGGGAGCTTCCGATATCCCAGTATATGTGATGCCAAAAATGAAATCATACCTTGAAAATAATGGCCCTTGGGCTCAGCTTGTGTCCTATCAAAACATCAATCTTATTCCAATCCAAAATGATTCGGTTATTTCACTTACACCAGACTTAGTCCTTAAACCCATGCAGGTACCCCATCGCGATGAGTACTCCGAAACTGTTGGCTATCAGGTTAAATCGAGCAAAAAGAGCTTCTTATTTATTCCTGATATAAATAAATGGTCGGTCTGGCAAAAAGACATCGTTTTAGAGGTCTCTCAGGTCGATCACGCTTTTCTTGATGGAAGTTTCTATTCAGGAGATGAGTTACCCAATAGAGATATGAGTGAGATTCCTCATCCCTTTATTCCAGAAACAATTTCTGGCTTTTCAGAAAGTCCGGATAGTATTAAAAATAAGGTCGTATTTATTCACTTTAACCATACGAATCCGCTTATCCATGATAAAAACGAAGCTGCTAAAGTGAGAGAAAGTGGTTATCGTATCGCCCGAGAAGGTGATATCTTATCCTTAAACTGATCAAGTTCTAGGAAAGCAGAACAACACCGTTTCCAGGAACTTCAGCGTAAATAATATCGCCCCAGTCGAAGGTTACACCTGTAGCTGGATCGTTGGTAATAAGCAAACTGCCATCTGCATCGATATAATCAAGAAATGGAGCAATTTGGCAAACCGCCGAAATCCCGACTGAAGATTCCGTCATACACCCTGCCATCACCTGCATATCCAAAGACCTGGCATGCTCAATCATTCTTCGTGCTGGGGTTATTCCACCACATTTGGTTAGCTTAATGTTGATACCATGAAACAGATTTGCGCATTTTGCAACGTCCTCTTCTACCTGACATGATTCATCGGCAATTATGGGCAACTTAGACCCATCGAATACCTTAGCCATACCCTCAGTGTCTTCGGGAGGTAGTGGTTGCTCAATAAACTCTACTCCCAGGTCACGTAAGGGACCTGAATTTCTTATGGTTTCCGTCGCCGACCATCCACAATTTGCATCAACCCGAATAATAGCATCGGTATGCTTTCTAAGCTCTTTAACGATAGTCAGATCGTCGGTAGTGCCTAGTTTAACCTTGTATATTGGCCAGGGAAAATCTTTCATCTTTTCTACCATCTTTTCAACGGTATCGATGCCAATCGTAAAATCTGTTCTTGGTATGCTATGCCCAGAACTCCCCAAATATATATGCGTCGCCTGATTATGTCTTTTCCCAAACCAGTCGTATGCAGCTTCGTCTATTGCGCACAACGGAAAATTGTGAATACCAATGATTGACTTGGCATATTCATGTAAAGCTTCGGGCGTTGATATCTCGTATTCCTGTAAGGCTAAACTTGCCTTATCCAAATCGGCAAGAATCATCTCTCTAGTTATTTCAAAATAAGTATTAACGGTTACCTCTCCATAACCTGTGATACCATCCTGGCTGATGGCAACAATTATTGAACGTTGAATGTCACGCTCACTATGTGCTGTTTTAAAGGTGTTCCTTAATTGGAGATCGTATTCTGAATAGCTTAAAATCATACTCAAAAATAAACTATATCAATCAAGAAAAGTACTATAATTCTACGACGCAGTTATAATCATTTAACTCAGTCAATTCATCATTTATATCAAAAGAAGAACGCATTTCAGCCATAGATTTCTTATGATAACTTTTCAAATCTTTTCTAAGAATCGATTCAGCAAATCTTCGAATATCAATTTCAGAGGTTAGCTTTAATCCCGGCACAAGTGCCGGCTTGTCGTTATCATCTTTCGCTACCATGGTAAAATAAGAGGTGTTGGTATGCTTAACCAAACGCTGTTTCACATTCTCGGCTGTTACCTTAATCCCTACGACTAGCGATGTTTTACCCGTATAATTAACCCGAGCCATTAATGAAACCAGATCGCCTACCTCCACAGGCTGTAAGAAATCAACATTTTCCACAGATACGGTAACACAGTAGTTTTCCGCGTGCTTTGTAGAACATGCATAGGCCACTTTATCCATAAGAGAAAGTAGAATTCCCCCATGAATTTTCCCGCCAAAATTGGCGTATGAAGGAATCATTAGCTCAGTAATCGTAGTATCAGAATCGGAAGGAAGTTTAAAATCCATCATAACCGAAAATACAACTCCATCTCTGATAATCAAAACTGCTTAGCCTCTAGCGATTTGTTGATTTGCGAGTTTATTAAAGCGAATTATTACCCAAACTGCGGCAATGGTGAGACCAAGGAAAAGAGAAAACCAAATTCCATTAGGTCCATAATCCAGTACAAAAGTTAAGTAATACCCCAACGGAAGAGCTATTACCCAGTATGCGATGAAAGAGATTATGGTTGGAATTTTAACATCTTTCATGCCACGTAATGCACCAAGAGAAATTACCTGTACTCCATCCGATATCTGAAATAATGCCGCATAGACGAGCAGCGATGAAGCAATAGTGACCACCTCTACCTCATTATTATACAAAAAGGGTAAATAATCTTTGGCCAGCACAAAAACCGCTGCAAAAAGAATCATTAAAGCTACACCCATTAATATTAAGGTTATTGCTGCCTTTTTCATCGTCGGGTAGTCGCGCCTACCAAGCTGGTTGCCCACCCTGATTGCGGCGGCGGCTCCCAGCCCCGATACCGTCATATAAGTTATTGAGGCCAGGTTTATGGCTATTTGATGCGCTGCCTGCGCAGGAGCTCCAATCCACCCCATCATAATAGCAGCCATACTAAAGGCACCAACCTCAAAAACAAACTGAAGACCAGCTGGTATGCCTATTCGTAACAAGTCTTTGATCATGGACCGATCAAGGTTTTTTAAACCAAGGGTTGATAGAAAAGGTTTATAGCGATGGCTGGTTAGAACATGATAGGTCATAACGATTGCCATCATAGTTCTTGCAATAAGCGTGGCAATTCCAGCACCTAACAGACCCAGCTCTGGGAATCCGAATTTACCATAGATGAGGAGGTAATTGAGAAAGATATTAAGAAGGTTCATGCTAACCGAAACCATCATAGGGGTCTTTGTCATCGACAAACCTTCGCTAAACTGTCTAAAGGACTGAAAGACCAGAAAAGGCACCATCGAAAAGCCAATTACATACATATAGGGGCCTGCCTGCTCTACTACTGCAGCTTCCTGACCAAATAAGTGTAGATAATTAGCCGAAATCATCACAAGTGCGAAAAGCAATACACCGAGCAAGCTATTTACGATTAGGCCATGACGTAAGACCTCTCCGCATTTTTTCTGATCTCCTTCACCATCGGCAAAACCAACTAATGGGGTAATTGCGAACGACATTCCCAGCCCAAAAACCATGAAGAAGAAAAAAATTGCATTGCCCAACGAGGCACCTGCTAAAGGTATATAACCCACTTGCCCCACCATCATATTATCGGCAACGCCCACCATTACTTGCCCGAACTGACTAAGCATTACTGGCAATGCCAGGTTTACATTTGTTTTTAAGTGCTCTTGTAAAGTCATGTGGTTGATTAGCAGGCGGACAAAACTAGACCAGTTTCGCTACTTAAAAAATGTAAACGCATTATTATTGCCTGATGCTTCATTCATCTTATTCAGAAACTAAAATTGAAGCCGGCTGTGATGAAGCCGGAAGAGGCTGTCTGGCCGGACCAGTGGTTGCTGCAGCTGTAATTCTTCCTAAAGACTACAAAAATGCTGCGCTGAACGACTCTAAAAAATTAAGTGAAAAACATCGATTACTGTGTAGGGATGACATTTACAGGGATGCAATTACCTCAGCGGTGGGCCTAGTAGACCATAAAGAAATTGATGAAATAAATATTCTAAATGCTTCCTTTCTTGCAATGCATAGAGCGATTGAACAGCTTCAGCATGTACCCGAGCTACTACTTATCGACGGTAATCGGTTTAACCAATATAAATCTATTGAGCACCAATGTATAGTAAAAGGGGATTCTAAATACCTATCGATAGCCGCGGCATCTGTTTTAGCAAAAACCTATCGTGATGAATTAATGCAAAGTCTGGCTGAAGAGTATCCAGTTTATGGTTGGGAGCGTAACAAAGGATATCCCACGATAGAACACCGCAACAACATCAAACTGCATGGCCCCTCCCCTTATCATCGAATGAGTTTCCAACTACTGCCAGCACAAACGGAATTGTTTTCCTAAGTCCTAGCGATAGGTAAAGCAATCAAAAACATCGCCTTTCTTAAAATCAGTTCGGTCTGCCGGTAGTTCAAGGAAAGCATCAGCATCAAGCAGGTTAGCGAGGTCGCCGGAACCCTGGCCGGGCACAGGCATTGCCATTAATTTACCCTCGGCATTATAGGCTAACTTCACTTGTAAAAAATAAGTTAGGTTAGGCTTAAAACTGAAATCTTCTGTAAGAACCGCTTTGGCCTTGGTTGCCAAAATGCCTGTGTTGCGGTATAAAAATGGGAGTACATAGCGCGTCATCCCTACAAAGGTTGAAACAGGGTTACCCGGTAGCGCAAAAACTACCCCTGTTTTATACCGCCCAAACCAAAATGGTTTGCCCGGCCGCTGCTTAACAAAATGGAATTCTTTGTTAACGCCTAGATGAGTAAGAATTTCCGGCACATAGTCGAGCTTGCCTTTGGACACTCCACCGCTGAGAACAACAACATTATAGTGCTTTAATATCCCCTCCAACCCAGCATTTAGGCTTTTCTTATCATCAAGAAAATGATAGATGTCTGCCTTAAAGCCCTTGTTCTGAAGCGCTGCAACCAGGGAGTGAACATTCGATTTTCTAATCTGATGCGGTTTAGGCGCCATGTCTACATCCACTAATTCGTCACCTGTCGCAATTACAGCAATTTTAGGCAAACACGCCACTTCAACTTTATCACAGCCCACGGTAGCCAATACTGCTATCTCGGCCGCTGTAATAATTCTTTCGCTGCTTAGTAGTTGTGTCCCCTTCTGTCTGTCGGTTCCTTTTAAATGGATATGCTGCCCCTCTTTAATTGCGATGTCACTTTTTAGTATTGCATGGCCATCCACAAGATCAACCTCTTCGTATTTAATCACTGTATCAGCATTGGCAGGCATCACAGCCCCCGTCATAACCTCGATACAGTTTGCACTATTCTTCAACGTCATAGGCGGAGACCCTGCCGCCGCCAATCCTTCAATTTCAAATTTAGATTTGCCATTCGCAAAAGAGGAATACTGAATGGCGATTCCGTCCATCATCACTCGGTTAAAGGGTGGAAAATCACGATCTGCAACCACCTCCTGTTTCAATATCCGACCTAAGGATTGCTCAAAGGATACTTTTTCTGTTCCTAATGTTAATACGTGCTCACCTATTAACTCATCAACTTGCTCAACACTAATCATCACTAATTATTTATTACAAATATACTATACCACCCTGCTCAATATTGTGATTTAGCACACATCTATTCAAGGAAATAAGCCTTACCTTCATTAAGTAATTAGCTATTTTTGTTCTTCAAAGGTGAATTATGGGCAAATTATCACATGTGGATAGTAAAGGCGACCCTACCATGGTCGATGTCTCTGAGAAAACCGTTACATTAAGAACGGCGGTAGCGGAATCGAGGGTTAAATTGGGTAAACAGATCATTGAACTGCTGCAAAACGACGAACTCTACACGAAAAAAGGACCTGTTTTCCAAACAGCAATCATTGCTGGTACTCAAGGAGCAAAAAAAACGGCTGACTTAATTCCATTTTGTCATCCGATAGGTTTAGATAATTGTAAAATCAGCATTAAAATTGAAGGCCACGAAGCTGTTATAACCTGCACTACAAAGGTAACGGCTAAAACAGGGATTGAGATGGAAGCGATTACAGGTGCAAGCATTGCAGCCATTACTATCTATGATATGTGTAAAGCCATGAGTAAAGAAATTGAAATTACGAATACGCGCCTTATTGAAAAAACAGGGGGCAAATCAGATTACCACAGACATCAGTGAAACATCAAAAACATAAAAACTTAGTAAAGCCAATTGGTGGACGCTTCGGACGCAATGAAATAGCAATCCTCGGCGCACCCTGCGGTGAGATTAAAAAGCTTGTTGCAGAACTTGGTCCTTTACTGAATTCTGAACTCGAATTAGCCTATATCGACGCAGATCATCATGCTGTAGAAAGTGATGATTGGTCTTCGCTGGATTATGGTGTAAATTCTCAATTAACGAATAAGATCAGCCATTATTCGCTGATTACAAAGGAAAGCAAGGACCATTATTTTAACGATGCCGACTTGGTTCTCGTTAATGGCAATCATTTTAGGGCCGAGACTCAAATCGCTTGGATTCACCCAGATAAGTCGCTCGAGAAAAAATTAGAAAAACTACAGAATGTGTCACTGATTATTCTGGAAGATGGCATGAGCATGCCTGATTATCTTCTAGAGCACCTCGCTAATCAGCCATACAAAATGGTAACACGGACTCAAGTTGAATTGATTGTAAAACATATTCAAGATTTTGTAGTTACTCGTGAGCCTCAATTAAATGGCTTGGTACTCGTTGGTGGTAAAAGCACGAGGATGAAGAAAGATAAAAGCCAACTTATCTTTCATGACAATAAGCCTCAGTATGTACATTTATTTGAGCAAGTTGGTAAAATGTGTAAGGAAGTCTACACATCTGTCCGCGACGATGCGCAAGGAGAGCACTTTAAGGTTCCTTATATAAGCGATAAGTTTATCGGACTTGGTCCCTTTGGTGGTATCCTTAGTGCCTTTCAGGAGAACCCCAATGCAGCATGGCTTGTTGTAGCTGTAGATCTGCCCTTCCTTGACAAGGAGACGTTAGCCCTGCTGATTAAAAACCGGAATAAAAGTAAAATTGCTACCTGTTTCATTGATCCAAAGAATGAATTTCCAGAGCCTTTGATTACGATATGGGAGCCACGTGCATATCCTGTTTTATTGAATTACCTGGCGAAGGGATACTCTTGTCCACGAAAAGTGTTAATTAATAGTGATGTGGAGCTCATAAAAGATCGTAATCCACGGGCTTTAAAGAATGTAAATAGTCCCGATGAATTACATGAAGTGCTAAATGAACTCGATGTTGAATCCTAATAATTCATATCTTCCTATTGATTGCTCTTTCTATGACAGACTGGAAGAAGCGGCCACGTTAAAGAAAGAAGTAAATCTTAGTTATTGGGATAAAGACAAGCTTACAGAAGCGCGGATAATCATAAAAGATATCAAGAATAAGAATAAGGTAGAGTGGTTAGTGCTTGGCAATGACTTAGAGATTCGCCTCGATTACATCCATTCCCTGAATGGCGTTCTTCTCGAAAAAAGTTGCTAACTACAATGAAGGTTTTTGTTACTGGAGCAGATGGATTTCTGGGCAATAATATTGTCAGGGAGCTATTAAAAAGAAATTACAGTGTTCGTGCATTTCTGCAGGAAGGAAGAGATGTCCCAACGCTCGATGAATTAAAAATCGAAAAGGTCTATGGTGATATTCTCGATGCAGAGAGTGTTAGTAATGGGGCTGATGGGTGCGATTTCATCATTCATGCGGCGGCTAACACTAATATTTGGCCTTATCGCTCAGAATCTATTAGAACCGTAAATATCAATGGTACACAAAACGTTATCAATGCGGCTCTAAAGGGCAAGGTCAAAAGATTAGTGTCGATTGGGACAGCGAACTCCTTTGCAAATGGAACTGCGCAAAAACCGGGAAATGAAGAACAACCTTTTACTGCTCATAAGTTTGGTTTGGATTATATTGACTCTAAATATGAAGCACAACTTGCCATCCTCAATGCCGTAAAATCCGATAACCTCGATGCTATAATACTTAACCCTACTTTTATGCTTGGCCCTTATGATACTAAACCGAGCAGTGGGGCATTATTAATCGCTTTGTATGAAGGGAAAGTACCAGGCTATACCACCGGGGGAAGAAATTTTGTCTACGTTAAAGACGTAGCTATTGCAGCATGTAATGGGCTAACCCAAGGAGAGGCAGGTCAATGTTATATTATGGCTAATGAAAACTTATCTTATAAGGCCTTTAATCAACTGGTTGCCAAAGAGTTAAAAATTAAACCACCTAGACTATATGTGCCAAAGGTGTTTATCCTTTTATTTGGATCGATAGCTGAATTAATTGCCAGAGCTACGGGAAAAACACCTAACGTAAGCAGAACGGTTGCCAGAATAAGCCTTGAAACAAACTATTATACCGCGGCAAAAGCAGTACGTGAACTCGATATGCCACAAACTCCAATTCGACAGGCTGTGAAAGAAGCTTTCGATTGGTTTAAAGAAAATGGTTATCTGAACAATAAAAATGGATGAAAGACTTCAAGAATAAAGTCGTTATCATCACCGGGTCTAGTCGAGGTATTGGGCTCGCTTTAGCAAAGGCATTGGCGCAATTAGGAGCTAATATTGTTCTGAATGGACGCAATGTGGAGCGACTTAATGCAGCTAAAGAAGAAGTTGATCAATACGGTATTAAAACAATTGCCATTTCCTGCGATATTGGTGAGAAAGAGGGATCGGAGCTGCTGGTAAAAAAGACACTAGACACCTTTGGTAGAATTGATGTCTTAGTCAATAATGCCGGGCTAGCGATGGAAGGTAAAATTGAAAACACCGATCTCAAGGTATTTGAAAAGGTTTTTCATACGAACATATTAGGTGTACTCTATCCAACACAGGCAGCCCTACCTTATATTAAAGAAACTAAAGGCAGTATAATATTTACTGGTAGTATTGCTGGGTTCATGGGGCTACCAGAGTTCTCTGCATACTCAGCCTCAAAAATGGCTTTAACTGCACTTACGCAATCGCTAAGAATAGAATTGGCCAATACAGAGGTACATATAGGGCTTATCTATGTTGGGTTTGCTGAAAACGATGCTGAGAAAACCTTCCTTAACAGCAAAGGAGAAGTAGAAAAAATGCCAATACGAGAGGGCTTTAAGCGCATGCCGCTCGAAACTGTTGCACATCAGTTTATTGATGTAATTAAAAAAAGAAAAAATCGAAAGATTTTATCTGGAATTGGTTTGGGCACTTCATTTATGCACCGATTCTTTCCTGCTCTATTCGAAAAACTAATGACGAGAAGGTATTTGAAAACTAAATTAAGCTAGAGCTTAATTATCAGGTTCTTCATCTTCACCCCCTGCCACTTTGGGTTCAACGACGATACCTTCATTGCGGTCGAGCACCAATACCTCGGCATCTTCACTATTCAGCAGTCTGATAAGATTAGTATCGAAATCAACACTAGATTTTGTAGGGACTTCTGGCACTTCAAATTCTTTAGACCAACCCAATCCAACAGTTAAGTCAGAGACAAAAACTTGAATAGTGTACATATCTGAGTCATTAGCATTTAACGAATGCAGCATCCAAATATGTTGTCCTATACCTAAACTATCTACCAGGTAATCCGGTACCGGCGTGGTAACATCTACCAACAGCGGATCAACATCAATAACATACAAGGTGTCTATTTCACGACTAGAAGGAGAAACTCCGAAGGCCATAAATAAGGAATCACCCTTCTGATGCCATGAATAGAAGCCGATTGTTCGCTCCGCTAATGAATCTACAATTACAGTGGTATAAACACCATTCGTAGCATCTTCTATGGAGTTACCGGGAATTAGTGATATACTATCATCTTTCCAAATGGCAATTTCATCTAATGCTTCTAAACCGGCAATCCACTCCCACAGATGGGTACTGTCAGATTGTACCGTTGCGACCTGATCCTTAATAAAAGCATTAACCCCTGGAACATCAGTATAGCGAGCTGTGATATAATTGTTGAACATACGCTGCTGTTCTGGGTTATTCGCTTCATTTAGTTTAACCAGCAACTTATTCATTCCTTCTATTTGGCGGCCAAACCCTTGCAATACGTCTAGTTTTAGTCCGATATGCAGGGTATCTGCCACTTCACTCACCCAGTAATTCACCGCTGAATGATAATTTATTTCTGAAATCCTATAATTAAATATTGCACCCGGAAGGCTAGTTTCCATATAATCTTCTAAATCACGACCAACATTTTGCGTCGCCAACTGAAAAACCTCATCGCGCTTATCAAGGGAGTCATGTACCACATGGTCATGTAATTCTTCAACTCGCTCATCGAAGGCTATTAATCGTTTCTTCAATGGGATTATCTGGCGAAGGATTTTATCAGAAATAGCAAATGACCAGGTTTTATAGTCTACAACCTTAATGGTCGCAGCATAAAAGTTAGCGGAATCGAGGCCATCTTCGGGGTATGACTTAATTTCGATTGGCTCTAAGTCCTGAACAGTAGTATTACCGCCCATCCCAGCCATTAAAGAACGATAGGTGTTAAGATGATATAAGGCTGAATCGTATTTAATTGCCAGCATTTTTATAGCATCGACATCATCGAGGGTAGCGGTAAAAAATAGCATGTTCTCATTTTGCATCGTTTCGGCCAAAGATTTAAAAGAATCATGGCACCATTGATACATATCTCTACCTATTGCAAAATGCTTTTTTATAAGCTCAAGGTCGGCCTTAAACTTGGTAACTTCAGCAATTTTCTCCTCCATGTCGAGTTGAACATCACTAAACTTAACCTCAAATTTTCCTGATCGCATATCTCTTCTTCGGAAATCTGCGTAGTAGCTATCATCATTTTTCTTTACAAACTTCTCCGATGTTAGATTTAAGGCTCTCGTAAAGTATAATAAGGATGAATCCGCTAAATCCATTAATTGATCACCTTCAATTAATACATCTCCTTGGTGGAGATACTCCAATAGCATCTTTCCCATTGAATAATTTGCATGGGGGTCCTCCGGATCCTGAGTAAGGTATAGACGAAGATAAGGATCAGCATCCTGATAGTTCTCGGCCTTCAATAGGATGAAAAGGTCTTTATACTTGACCTTTTGGGCTTCTGCTTGAAAACTCAAGAGAACAATAAAAAAACACAAAAAAGTTATACGAAACATTCTGAGCAAATTTTAATAAAGTAAAGCAACAAAACAAGGTGTAATCGTTTTTTCACAAGCTCTATTGCATCATTAGGAACTAATCTTCTCGTAAATTGTTAACTTTATGTACAAGAAAAGTGCCAATGGCGTCGAAAAAACTTAAAAAAGAAATTAGAGACTGGGTAATCTTTGCAACCGTATTACTGACACTCTATTTTACAGGACTTCATACCAATGTTGCAGCATTCGCCCAAAGGATAGTTTTAGCCACCGGTATTGCCAATCCTAGTGTCGATCTAAATCAATCCGAAAAAGAAGAAGCGGCATACGACTTCACCTTACACGATGGCGTCGGGAATACCTTAAATTTCGAAGATCTTAAAGGAAAAGTAGTTTTTATTAATTTCTGGGCCACCTGGTGTGCTCCTTGTATAGCCGAAATGCCCAGTATTCAAAGCCTATACGACCGTTATAAGGATAACCCTCAGGTAGTGTTCGCTGTCATTAATGTAGAGAATAAGGACGCCAAGGCACTTAAGTTTATCAAGAAAAAAGAATACACATTTCCCATTTATTTCCCAGATGCTTCATTAATTCCAAAAGTATACGAGTCCAAGGGAATACCAACCACATTTGTACTTGACAAAGACGGCTTTATCGCCTATAAGAAGGTTGGTATGGCAAATTATGACTCGAAAAGTTTCGTGTCTTTTATCGCCAATTTAACAGAGTAAGTAATGGCTTATTTTACGAAAAAGAGCTTAAAATTTCTGCAGGAGTTAGAAAATAATAATAACCGAGATTGGTTTAATGAGAACAAACCAAGGTATCTGTCGGATATTAAAGAACCCTTCGAGATTTTTATTGGCGATCTGATCGAAGCTATGAAGCCGTATTTTGAAAGCTTACCTATAACGCCAAAAGACGCTATCTTTCGAATTTATCGTGATGTGCGTTTTAGTAAAGACAAGTCACCTTACAAAACACGAATCTCTGCTTTAATAGGCCCAGGAGGAAGAAAAGAGAAAACTATCCCTGGAATTTACCTGGAAATATCGGCGAAGGAAGTGAGGCTATATAGTGGTTTATATATGCTAGATACGAAACAATTAAAAAATGTTCGCTCGCATATAACGCACCACCTAGAGGAATTTAATGCCCTAATTACCAATAAAAAATTCCAGAATACCTTTGGCGAAATAAAAGGTGAAAAGAACAAACGCATACCAAAAGAGTTTGAAGAGGATGCCGAAAGTCAACCTTTACTCTATAATAAACAGTTTTATTTTTATACCAGCTTTGGCTCAGACCTAGCGTTGTCGGATAATCTGATTAAAGAAATTGTCGACACTTTTTTAGTTGCCCAACCTGTTAGTGAATTCTTGTACGAAGGATTGTTTTAAGCGACTCCTTTCTTACTTTCTTTCATTTTTTTGAAGTAGCGTTTAGTCTCCTTCATCACCATCGGCGATAACATTATAGCAGAAATCACCGTAGGAATTGCCATTGTGGCATACATTCCATCAATCAAGCTAATAATTGCCTTAAGTGAGGCCACAGAGCCAATAATAATACTGGCAATATAAATGACCAAATATTGTTTTTTGCGCTCAGCACCAAATAAGTAGGCATAACATTTCTCACCGTAATAAGACAATGAGAACAGCGATGTAATGGCGAAGATAAATGCACATATAGCAAGGATATAGCCACCGTAAGGGAGAGCCGAATCAAAAGCGTGCAATGTAACGGAGACACCTTCTCTAGAAGAAGTGTGCCAGGTGTCAGTAATAAGAATTGTTAATGCTGTAAGCGTACAGACAAGTAGCGTATCGATGGCCGGACCAAGCATGGCAACTAATCCTTCGCGGATGGGTTCATCTGTTTTTGCAGCTCCATGAGCCATTGGCGCGGTACCAATTCCTGCTTCGTTTGAGAATGCGGCCCTTTGGGCGCCAATCAAAATTACGGAACCAACAGCTCCACCTAATACCGCATTACCCGTAAATGCATCCGTTAATATTAACGCAAACATACCGGGCACAGCACTAGCATTCATTAATAAAATAATCACGACTGTAACAAAATATACAACAACCATCACTGGCACCAAGTTACCTGCAACAACTCCTATTCGCTTTATTCCACCAAAAATTACGGCTCCAACGATAAGGGTTAGAATAAGTCCTGTTATAGCATCCGACGTTCTTAAAGAGAACCAAGCCGTGGTAAAATATCCGTCGCCAATACCCAGTGGTTGCAGCGCTACATCGTGTATGACCTGCGTAAGCTGGTTTGCTTGGAAAATGGGTAATACACCGATCATACCGGCTACACTAAATAATATTGCCAGCCAATGCCATCCCTTGCTAAGACCTTCTCGGATAACATACATGGGTCCACCTTGCAATTCTCCTAAGGAATCTTTACCGCGATACATAATGGCGAGACTACTGGTAAAATATTTGGTCGCCATACCGAAGAATGCACTAACCCACATCCAGAATATTGCTCCAGGGCCTCCCATAAGAATGGCCACAGCAACACCACTTATATTTCCCATGCCAACGGTCGCCGCCAAATGGGTAGACAGGGCTTGATAATGTGTTATCTCGCCCTTTTCATCTGGATTATCATATTTCCCTCGCAATACATTAATTGCATGTCCAAAGTGTTTAAACTGAACAAACTTTGAGAAGAAAAAGAAAAAAACACCACCGCCAAGGAGCAACACAACTAAGGGGGTACCCCACATGGCGCTACCAAAAGCAATTAATAACGACTCTAAAAATTTACCTATATCCACGTCTGATTTCGATTTTCAAAAATTCAAATATAAATGAATTATAGGGGGCAACCATACCGGTTATAGAAAGTAGAAGAAAGAATTGGGGAGATTGAAGCGACTAATCCGTTCCGTCTTTTATCATTCTTGGTGATATAAAAAGTCCAAGCGTTCCGGTATTCTGCGACACCTCAGACCAATTCATACCATCAAAGTTTATTTCAGCAATGGCGCTGGTCGGCATATCGCCAATTTCCGCATTCGATAAGTACTCGGCTAAAAATGAAACCGCAGGGTTATGGCTGGTAATCATAACACTATCCCAATCTTCCTTAAGTTGATTCACAACTTGCAAAAAAGTTCGAACCGATGCCATATATAACTCTTCGTTGGTGTGAATTTTTTCCACTGGAAAGCTCAACTGTTCTGCTAGGAGTTCTGCTGTAGCAATCGCCCGTGCAGCCGGACTACTGATCATCATATCAATCTCACAACCTTTTTCGAGGCAGTAGGAACCGACCAAACTTGCATCGCGAAAACCTCGATCTGCTAATTCCCTTGTGAAATCACGCCCGTCAACCGATTCTTGTTGCGTTTTAGCATGGCGAACTAAATAAAGTTTTTTAGTCATTTTTTTCGCTTATTCTATTACTAAGAGTAATAGGTACAGTATAAATATAAGAAATCGTTGGGCATACAAATCCATGTCTCGCGTTTTTAATGAAAATTTATAGATATTTGGCACTTCTAAAATCAGGAGAGTTACAACACTGCAGTATTATTTATGAAGTTAGTTATTGTTGAGTCACCCGCCAAGGCTGGTACGATAGAGGGATATTTAGGGAAGGAATTTACTGTTGCATCAAGTTACGGGCACGTCCGCGATTTGTCAAAAGGTGATAAGGCAATAGATAAAGAAAACGGCTTTCAGCCTCATTACGAGGTAAGTAAAGACAAGAAAGACGTTGTAAAAAACTTAAAGAAATTAGCTAAATCCGCAGATACTATATATCTCGCCAGTGATGATGACCGTGAAGGTGAAGCCATCGCCTGGCATCTATCGGAAGCCTTGAAGTTAAAAGAGGAAGATACCAAGCGAATTGTTTTTCGAGAGATTACCAAGAACGCTGTTGTTAATGCCCTTGACAACCCAAGGAAGATTGACATGGAGTTAGTTAATGCACAACAAGCCAGAAGAGTTCTTGATAGGCTTGTTGGTTTTGAACTTTCTCCTATCCTGTGGCGAAAAATTAAAACGGGTCTATCGGCAGGCAGGGTACAATCTGTTGCTGTTCGATTAGTTGTTGAGCGTGAACGCGAGATAGAAAACTTCAAAGTTCAATCATCCTACCGCGTGGTCGCTCATTTTACTTTAGAGACTGGCGAGCAGCTTAAGGCAGAGCTTCCAAAGAAATTTGCAAGTTTCGATGAAGCTGAGAACTTCCTGAAGCAATGTCAAGGCGCTACATTTGAGATAAGTAATCTCGAAAGCAAACCCGCTAAGAAAAGTCCTGCGGCCCCATTTACAACTTCTACACTCCAACAAGAGGCATCGCGTAAATTGGGGAACTCGGTAGCACAAACCATGCGTTTAGCGCAGCAACTGTATGAAAAAGGTTTGATCACCTATATGCGTACCGATTCCGTAAACTTATCTTCGGAGGCGATTTCCGGAGCAACGCGTGAGATAAATAATGCCTACGGAGAGGATTTTATAAACGTAAGAAAATACAAAACCAAATCTTCTACGGCCCAGGAAGCACACGAAGCAATTCGGCCAACAGACTTCACCAAGCATAGTGCCGGGCTCGATGTTCAAACAACTCGGTTATATGAATTAATCTGGAAAAGAGCGATTGCCTCGCAGATGGCAGATGCTCAGCTCGAAAAGACAACAGCAACCGTAAGTATTTCTACAGTGAATGAAACACTAATAAGCACTGGCGAGGTCGTTAAATTCGAAGGCTTCCTGAAAGTTTACATCGAAGGAACTGATGACGAGAATGGCAATGGTAACGGCAATATGTTACCGCCATTAAGGATCGGACAGCCGCTCGTTTTTCAAGATATGACCGCGCGTGAAACCTTCTCACGACATGCAGCACGATATACGGAAGCTAGTCTGGTTAAAAAACTCGAAGAACTGGGTATTGGTAGACCCTCTACCTATGCACCAACCATATCTACAATTGTTAAAAGAAATTATGTCGTAAAGGAATCGAGAGAAGGTAAGCCTAGAGCATTCCAACAAATTGTGTTGAATGAGAGTGGCTTAAATTCTTCAACGGAGACTGAAAACTCTGGTGTGGAGAAAAACAAATTATTCCCGACGGATATCGGAATGATTGTTAATGACTTCCTGGTTGAACATTTCGGCGATATAATCGATTACTCTTTTACAGCCAATGTTGAGGAGGAGTTTGATAAAATTGCCACTGGCCAAAACGATTGGGAAAAGATGATTGATAATTTCTATCATCCCTTCCATGAAAAGGTTGAGAAAACAGCGGATGTGGAGAGGCCTCAAGGCAGAGAACTAGGCGTTGATCCCAAAACCGGTAAAAAGGTATTTGCTAGGTTGGGTCGGTTCGGTCCAATCGTTCAGATTGGTGAGCCTTCGGAAGATGAAAATGCCGAAAAACCGAAATATGCGAGCTTACGACGAGACCAACTACTGGAAAACATATCTTTAGAAGATGCCTTAGAGCTATTTAAACTACCACGTACAGTAGGGACTTTCGAAGAAAAAGATATTACCGTAGCGATTGGAAGGTTCGGCCCCTACATCAGGCATGACAATAAATTTACCTCGCTAACCAAGGAGGATGACCCCTATACCGTGGATAACGCCAGGGCGATAGAACTTATTGAGGCTAAACGCAAGGCCGATGCAGAGCGCTTTATTAAATCATTCGATGAGAACCCCGATATTCAAGTGCTGAATGGACGTTATGGTCCTTATATTAAGGCAGGGAAAAAGAATGTTAAAATCCCAAAAGACAAGGATCCAAAATCTCTTACCCTGGAAGAATGTCTTGATCTGGCAGAAAAAACTCCTGATAAAAAGCGGAGAGGTAGAAAGTAAATGATCGTAGTTTAGCGGGGTATGCTACATACCACGGCAATTATTGTAAACCCGAAGGCTGGAACAAAATCTAGTAGAAATGGGATAAAGACGCTATCAGAGTTTGCGAAAAACTCTGGCGTACCTCTTTACTTTACTAAGCGCCAAGGTCATGCAAAAGAACTCAGTCATGAGCTCAAACAACAATTCGATACTATTGTTGCTGCAGGTGGCGACGGCACCATTAACGAGGTTGCAAGCGAACTAATTGAGACCCAAAACGCCCTTGGCATAATTCCCTTAGGGTCGGGTAATGGCCTGGCTCGTCATCTAGGAATCCCTATAAATACCAATGCGGCTATCGTAAATTTAGAAAATGAGCCTAAGAAGATCGATACCCTATCGATTAATGAAAGCTTGGTCGTAAATATTGGTGGTTTTGGTTTCGACGGACATATTGCCAACCTGTTTAATCAATCGAAAAACAGAGGAGCATTTGCTTATGCTAAATTGATTCTAAAAGAGGTGATGGGATTTCAAGAATTCAGTTTCTCAATATCTTCGAAATCGAAAACCGTAGATGGCAAAGCTTTTATGATACTCTTTACCAATGGTTCAGAATTTGGTAATCGCTTCATTATCGATCCATCAGCATCTTGTAACGATGGCCTTTTCAATATAATAATTGTGAAGAAGCCACCCCTGCACAAACTGCCCCAACTCATCATGGCAGGATATAAGGGTACCCTTAAAGAATCGAAGTATTACCGTAAATTGCAACTCAAGGACGTTGAACTTATGCCTGAAAAGGACATAGCACTACAGTGTGATGGAGAAATCACTGCAAAAAACACTTATCCTTTAAAGGTAAAACTGAATCCTAACAGCCTAAACGTTATATACTAGTCTTCGTCTGTCTCACCACGCAATTCTACGGTCTTCAGCCTCTTGTTATTATAGTAGGCTGCAAAACCAATAAGGGCAACGATTGCAACTAAATAATAAACAAAGGTTGGAATCGGAACAGGATCACCTGCAGCATAGGAATGTAATCCAGACAAGTAATAATTCACGCCGAAATAGGTCATTAGAATCGATGCAAAGACTACTAATGAAGCCAGATTGAAAGCATATACACTCTTCAGGCCAGGAATAAAGCGCATATGTAACACAAAGGCATAGAAAATAATAGAGGCTAATGCCCAGGTTTCTTTTGGATCCCAACCCCAGTATCGACCCCAAGACTCATTTGCCCAGATACCACCTAGAAAATTGCCAATTGTAAGTAGAATCAGACCGAAGGTCAAGGTCATTTCGATAACATAGGTGAGCTCACGAATCGACAAGTTTAAGCGCTTTTCATTACTCTTTCGCTTTAGAATAAAGGTAATGAGGTTAACAAATGCTAAGAGCGCACCCAAGCCCATAAATCCATAACTAGCAACAATTGTGGCCACATGTATCGTTAACCAATATGACTTAAGTACGGGTACCAGATTAGTAATTTCAGGATCCATCCAACTCAAGTGAGCAACAAATAGAATAATACCTGATAAAATCGCTGTTACAGCAAGTGTCATCTCAGATTTTCTGCTGAATATAAGACCTGCAAGTAAGCTAGCCCATGCAATATAAATCATGGATTCATAGCCATTACTCCATGGTTCGTGACCAGAAATATACCAGCGCAATGCCAAACCACCTAAATGAATAACAAAGCCAAGAATGATTAAGCTTTTTGCAGTCAGAATACCGTACTTTAATCGAGCTTTAACTCGGAAAATTTTAACAAAGTTTAGGATTAATAGTAAAAAGCCGGTGAGCATAAAATATGGATACAAGCGCTCAAACAGATTTAGCTCGTTGAACTTGATTTCTAATTCGACTCGGGATGGTGAAGGCATTACCTCTGCTCCAAATTTCTCCTGATACTTCATTATACCACTAAGGATAAAATTTGCCTGTTGCCCTTTTCCTTCGATTGCGCTAAGCAGATACTGCCTAAAAGAATTTCGTACGAATACAGAATCATCACTACTTAGCCCATGAACATGCTCATCATTTCCGGAGATCCATTGGTTGTTTTCGTCGTTTGGAATTGGATAGATTTTGAGAAGGTCTCCACGATAAATTAAGTATGAAATATTAATTCGCTCATCGACTTTCATCAGGTCTTTATCAAACTGAGATCGCTGCGCCGGTTTCTTTTCGTAGGCGGCACTAATTACCGTTCGAAGTTTGTAGCCATTATTATTAAAAAAGTCGTTATAACTGGCATAATTACCACTTATCCCCAGTAGATCTTTTATTTCATCATTTTTAACTTGAATAATAGGTTCTTCTTGCCACTTATACGGCGATGCCATCATACCCATCAATACCTGACTAGCAGTATAATCTTTATAGGATACTTTTTGATGCACTTTTCTGACCAAATCGCTTGCCAAAGAATGTAGCGGAGCCATACGTCCATCATTGGTTTGATAGATCAGGCGAGATAAGCTATCGGCCTGAGCGGCTGTTGGCTCAAAGTGATCATGCTGTGCTGTTGCAGAATTTGAAGCCATAAATAAGAACATAGTAATGGCTAATGCCGCGCGTCTGGCGTGTACCTTGTCAATCTTTTTCGATAATAATGTAAAACGGCTATTCTTATTAAAGAGAATAAATAAAAGGCCCACAGACAGTAAAAAATACCCTATGTAGGTAACAATGGTACCTGGTTTGTCTTTATTGATAGAAAGAATAGTGCCCAATTCATCTTTATCATAACTAGATTGGTAGAGTCTGTATCCACGATGTGAAAGGATATTATTCATGTAGATTCGAAATGGAAATTCCGTATCTCCATCCTTAACGGTAACTTCACTGGCATAAGATGATGGACTGTCCGACCCTGGATAACGATCTAATTGAAAATCGCGTAACTTCACCGAGAATGGTACCTGAACCTCTTTGGAACCATATGAAAGCATCACGTTTAAATTTCCAACATTTGCGAACTTAGGTGCTTCCAACATACCTTTAGCACCTCTTACAACAACTTCTTCTACACTATCGCCCGATTTTAATTCAAAAACTAATGCGTCAACTCCCTGTCCTCGATACCCAGCCTGTGTAGGCACCAGCATAACCTGTCCTAAGGGATTAAATGCACTAAGTACAACATTCGTATTGCCTATCGTTAAGAGATGCCTGAATGGCGCACTAGATACACTATCGGGTTCAATCATACCTCGTGCCTGAGTATCCATACTAAATGTTTGAATAGGCACTTGCGTTGACAATTTTAAGCCTTTATCGGTGAGCTTAATATTCACTGAAACTTGTTCCGTAGCATCGAACCCAAGTACTAGGTTACCAAGATTTACAACCTGACCCTGATGCAGATAGATATTTCGACGACCACCACTACTTCCAGTGGTTACAACAGTAATAATTGGCTTTCCTTCCGTTTGGTTAGTTTCTACAATTTCCTGTGCTCCAGCAATATGCTGTTGAAGTTTGATCTCAAGATCTTCTCCTCCTACACTAATACTTTCGCTGTAGCGTGCTTTTTTGATTGGAACAAATAAGACCTTATCGCTAAACTCTACCTTTTCATTACCAGCGAGCACTACTCCCGAAATATACGTCTCGTCTGTTAGAAAGCTCGTTGCTGTTTCACCTTCACGAATATGCATTAAGCCTTCTTTTCCGGTAAAACGAGTAATTGCAGCGCCCAGTAGAATTATTATAAACGAAACATGAAAAAGAAGACTCCCCCATTTTTCTTTACGATAAAGCCTCTGTTTAAAGATGACTCCGATCATATTAATCACCATTGCCGTTAGCAATAGCTCGAACCATAACGCTTTAAAAACTACTGCCTGGGCCGAAGCAGTACCAAAATCATTCTCAATAAATGTTGCAACACCAATTGAAATTCCAAATATTAGTAGAAGAGTACCCGTTAGGGTCATTGAAAATATTAACTTCATTATAGCGGTATCTTTATTTAAATGCCTGCGTTATACGCAAAGCAAAGATAGTACAGCAACGAAGAAATATTTAACGTTTCGGTCGATTTATGGAGCGACTGTTTGCATAAGTATTCCACAGAGATACGCACCCACCGTACCAAGCGTATATCCCATAACTGCCAGCAAGACACCTACTGGTGCTAACGATGGATGGAAAGCTGCGGCAACAACTGGAGCTGATGCTGCACCTCCTACATTAGCCTGGCTACCCACCGCTACAAAGAAAAATGGTGCCTTAATTACTTTGGCAACAGATAGGAGAACAGTAACATGGATAATCATCCATAACGCTCCAACAAGAAAATAGCCAGGATTATCAAAAATTGCCATTACATTCATTTTGGTACCTATCGTTGCCACAAGCACATAGATCATTACACTTCCCATTCGAGAAGCACCAACACCTTCCAGTTTCTTAAGTTTAGTAAATGACATGATAAGACCGACAATGGTGGCTGTAACTACCAACCAGAAAAAAGGACTCGTCAGACTGTACTTATCAAGAAAAGGATAGTTCGTGGCTAAAAATGGCGCAATTATTCCTGCGACAACATGACCAATTGCCATGGCCATAAAGCCAACCGCAAGTACCGTTATAGCGTCGGTTAATGTAGGGATTTTAGCAATACTGGCTCTATACGCTTCTACCCTATCCTTCATTGTCTCAATAGCGCTAGCATCGGCCTTAAACATTTTATCAACTTTTGCCGATCTGGCTGCACCAAACAACAAGAATGCCATCCAGATATTGGCAATAATTACATCCACAGCTATAGAAGTTGAGTAGAGATCATTACTCGGTTTAAACATTTCGTACATCGCCGCCTGATTAGCACCTCCGCCAATCCAACTACCAGCAATTGTTGTCATCCCACGCCATACAGCATCAGGCCCAACCCCGCCAACAATATCGGGAGCGATAACAGAAGTAACCAATATCGCAAGTGGTCCACCGATAATTATCCCCACTGTACCGGCCAGAAACATGATAATGGCTTTAAAGCCCAGCTTCTTAATTTCATTAAAATCGATACTTATAGTTAATAAGGCCAAACTTGCCGGTAGAAGATAGCGTGATGCCATAAAATACAAGCCACTTTTTTCTCCATCGATGATACCTAACGAATTGAAAATAGATGGCACAAAATAACAGAGGAGAAGTGCCGGAACATATTTATAGAATTTTTGAAATATTGGACGTTTGCTACTAGATGTCTTGAAAATGACCATTAAAATAGCCATTAGTAACCCAAGCACAATAGCGTCGTTTGTAATCAGGGCGTGGTTGGCGTGTTCTTCCATAGGATTTTAAATGATGCAAGTATAAGAAATGTTCACAGTTTAGCCATATTCTCAAAAAAAGGCTTGGCTACTTCTCTAAATTCCGATAACATCATAGCGGTAGCTCCCCAAACAACCTTGCCATTTAAGTGGAAGTACGGGGCATTAATCGTTACACCATTTACGACAGTCATTGGCTTTTGCTTTTTATTCGCAGCATCGACTAACTCAGTCACCTCAATTTCTTCAATCGTATCAACCTCGTACTCATCCGGTATGAAAGAAGGCGTACCCTCGAAATAGCTTACCGTCGGGAGAACATTAAAGTTACTGGCTATTATAAACAGTTCAGAAAGATGTCCTATCAAGCAAAGGTCATCTTGACCAATCCCAATTTCCTCCTCTGTTTCGCGTAAAGCTGTATTGGTTAAATCCCGATCTGTATCATCGAATTTACCCCCTGGAAAACTCATTTGTTTCGCATGGACACCGTCGTAGTCTGGCCTTTGAATAAGCGGAAAAAACCACTGGTCTTTCTTCTTATAAAGCATTAGCATGACGCCTCCCGGCTTGGCCTCCTTCTTTGCCTTTAGAGAAAATCTGCTCTTTCCTGATATTGAGGGCATCATTAATGCCTGTGCATTTTGTCCCGGAAGGGGTTCTGCTAGCCTATGCTTAAGGAAATCTATAAAGTCGACCAAAAAAATTAATAGTCTAAGGTTTCACGTTTACCTCTACCAATAAGATCAACCGTAATTCCTTTTAAACCAGATGATATTTTAAAATTGTCAATGATTTCGAGAACATCGTAATCAATATGATAAGATTTAGACATATCAATAACCACCTCTGAGTTTGGCACTATTTTGTTTAGTTCATTCATAATAGCGGCTTTATTAAGGAAGGTAACCTCTTCAGAGAGCACGATATTAACTTTGTGAACCTTATTCTCATCATCTGATTCGGTAAGGTGTAAAAAGTGTGAATTTCTAAAGTTCTTCAATAGAATATTTAGAATACCAATAACTAATCCAATACCTATACCGATAAGCAGATCCGTGAAAACCAATCCCAATATGGTTGCCATGAAGGGGATAAAATGTGCTTTGCCCTGACTATACATGTGTTTGAATAGAGCAGGCTTAGCCAACTTATAGCCAACAATTATTAATACACTCGCTAATACAGCAAGCGGAATAAGGTTTAATATTCGGGGAATACTGACCAGAAGTACAAAAAGAAATATCCCGTGCATGATAGTGGATAATTTGGATTTGCCCCCTGATTGTACATTAGCCGAACTTCGAACAATTACCTGGGAAACAGGTAATCCACCAATCAGGCCTGATGCCATATTCCCAACTCCTTGTGCAATCAACTCCCGGTTTGCCGGTGTTACTCGTTTAGCTGGATCGAGTTTATCTGTGGCCTCCACACTAAGGAGGGTCTCCAAACTTGCTACGACCGCTATGGTAATAGCCACGGTATATACATCCACATTGCCAATCTGACTAAAGTCTGGCAAGGTAAATAAGGCTATAAAATCACTAAAACTGCTAAATAAGGGAACATTAACGGTATGTTCATCGGCAATAGCCCAGGTTGGAAAATAACGCAATGTAACTACCTGGTATAAAACACCAAATAATACTGCGACTATAGGCCCTTGCAATATTTTGAAAAAGGAATGCTTTTTCGAAAGAATGTTATCCCATACCAGGATAATAACAAAACCAACTACCGCGACAAACAGTGCATTTATAGAAATATAATTAAACATATTAAACAGCTCCGTAAAGGTATTCTCACCATCGCGCTGAAAAAAAGCGAAGTCGCCCTCATAGTCGGCATCGTACCCAAAAGCATGTGGAATTTGTTTCAGGATAATTACAATTCCTATACCAGTAAGCATTCCTTTAATAACCGAAGAAGGAAAATAGTAGCCAATTACACCAGCCTTCATGTATCCCATTAATATTTGAATCATTCCAGCGATTACCACCGATAATAAAAATATTTCATAGCCGCCTAAAGAATCAATAGCATTCAAAACTAGAACGGCTAAGCCCGCAGCCGGCCCACTTACACCAATGGAGGAGCCACTTAGAGATCCTACCACAATTCCGCCAATGATCCCGGCGATTAAACCTGATAATAAGGGTGCTCCACTCGCTAGAGCAATACCTAAGCAAAGTGGTATTGCAACAAAAAGCACAACTATACTCGCCGGCAGGTCTGATTTAATATCTTTAAACATAAACTTTTTTGTGTTTGGGGTTGTTATTAATTTGCCTATCACATCCGTGTAACTTACGAATGTACAACGAACAAATTTAAGTAGTAGATTAATTTCATGCAATAAATAATAAGTTGCCATTCCACACTTATTTTTTGTGCATTGAAATGCTACAACCTATATTTGACATCATTATTTAAAACATTTGATAAAATCATGAATTGGTTTTTAAACGCATTGACTAGTGGCATCGGCAGAAAGGTGATAATGTCGCTCACAGGACTATTTCTAATCCTCTTCCTTATCATCCATTTGGCAGGAAACCTCCAGCTAATTAAAGGGGATGGCGGCGAGTCATTTAATGTCTATTCTCATTTTATGGCAAACAACCCGCTGATCCAGTTTGTATCAAAGGCTAATTTTTTCTTTATCCTGTTACATATTGTTGTATCCATGACACTGGTAATCAAAAACCGACGAGCTCGTCCTATAGGCTATAAGGTGAATAATGCATCAGCGAACAGTTCATGGACTTCCAGAAGCATGGCGATCCTGGGCACCCTGATTTTTATTTTTCTACTTGTCCATTTATATGGTTTTTGGTGGCAGTTTAAAAATGGAGCGCTGGCAGATATTACTATCGATGGCGTTCAAATGCATGATGCCTATACTTGGGTGTTTGCGGCTTATTCAAACCCATTAATTGCCATATTCTATATAATCTCGATGGCCGTTCTTGCATTTCATCTCTGGCATGGATTTGCCAGTGCTTTCCAGTCTTTAGGACTTAATCATGTGAAATACAATGGCTTAATCAAAGGCGCTGGTCGTATATATGCCATACTGATACCTGTGCTTTATGCCGTTATTCCTATTTATTTATACCTTAAAAGTCTAGCATAATTATGGCTTTAGATTCGAAAATACCAGAGGGCCCTTTAGCAGAGAAGTGGACCAAACATAAATTCAATGTGAAGCTGGTTAACCCGGCGAACAAGCGAAAGTATGATGTTATAGTAGTAGGCACCGGTCTGGCCGGAGCTTCTGCCGCTGCTTCTTTAGCCGAGCTAGGTTATAATGTGAAATCATTTTGTTATCAAGATAGTCCACGTAGAGCGCATAGTATCGCTGCTCAAGGAGGTATTAATGCAGCAAAAAATTACCCGAATGATGGTGACAGTGTTTTCCGTCTTTTTTATGATACCATAAAAGGCGGAGACTATCGTTCTAGAGAGGCAAATGTTTATCGCCTTGCCGAGGTAAGTAATAATATTATAGACCAGTGTGTGGCCCAAGGTGTACCTTTTGCACGCGATTATGGTGGGTTATTGGATAATAGGTCTTTTGGTGGAGCGCAAGTGTCCAGAACTTTTTACGCGAGAGGCCAAACAGGTCAGCAATTATTGTTAGGTGCCTACAGTGCTTTAAGCCGACAGATATCAAAGGGAAAAGTAGAAATGTTTCCGAGAACAGAAATGCTGGACGTTGTTCTCGTGGAAGGTAAAGCTCGAGGCATCGTAGTTAGAGACCTTGTCACCGGTAAGATTTCATCTCACTCGGCACATGCAGTAGTTTTAGCCACTGGTGGTTATGGCAATGTATTTTATCTTTCTACAAACGCTATGGGTTCTAATGTTACGGCGGCATGGCGAGCACATAAACGCGGTGCTAATTTTGCTAATCCATGCTTTACCCAAATTCACCCTACGTGCATACCGGTTTCTGGCGATCATCAATCTAAATTGACATTGATGTCGGAGTCGTTACGAAACGATGGTAGAATATGGGTGCCGAAAGATGCTAAGCCCGGGTTAACTGCAAAAGAAGCTGTTAGCATGCCGGAAGAGGATCGAGATTACTACTTAGAACGACGCTACCCTTCGTTTGGAAACCTCGTACCTCGAGATGTAGCCTCCAGAAATGCAAAGATGGTATGCGATGAGGGTCGCGGTGTAGGCTCAACCGGCCAAGCCGTTTTTCTTGATTTTGCCGATGCCATTCAACGTCTAGGGAAAGATGCTATCAAACAGAAATATGGCAACCTTTTCGATATGTACAAACAGATTCAGGGAGACGATCCATACGAAGTACCCATGATGATTTATCCTGCAGTACACTATACAATGGGAGGCCTTTGGGTAGATTATAATCTTATGACCAATGTTGAGGGATTATATGCAATTGGTGAATGTAATTTCTCCGATCATGGAGCAAACCGATTAGGAGCAAGTGCTCTTATGCAAGGGTTAGCCGATGGCTATTTCGTATTGCCTTATACTATTGGAAACTACCTTGCCGATACAGCTTATGATAGAGTAGAAACAGACCACGCAGCCTTTAAAAACACGGAGGCCGAGGTAAGCGAGAGAGTAAACAAACTCCTTAGTATCAACGGTACAAAGACTATCGACGATTACCACAAAGAGCTTGGCAAAATAATGTGGAACAAAGTCGGAATGTCACGCGACGAAGATGGCCTGAGAGAGGCAAAACAAAAGATTCGTGACCTGAAAGAAGATTTTTGGAAAAACGTTAAGGTTTTAGGTGAAAATGAAGAGATGAACCTATCCCTTGAAAAAGCCGGCAGATTGGCTGATTTTCTAGAACTTGGAGAACTGATGGTAGACGATGCCCAGGAACGTAAAGAGTCCTGCGGTGGTCACTTCAGAGAAGAGTCACAAACAGAAGAAGGCGAAGCGAAGCGTATCGATGATCAGTACTCTTATGTATCCGCCTGGAAGTATCAAGGAGAAGATCAGGATGAAATTCTTGAAAAAGAAGACCTGGTATTCGAAAATGTTAAATTAACACAACGCAGCTATAAATAACACAGCCTACTAACATACATTAATGTCTAGTATCAAAAATCGAAGCTATGAATCATAAACTAAATATTTGGCGACAAAAAAGCAGTAGCGATAAGGGAGGATTTAAAACCTACAATGTAACTGATGTATCGCCTGATATGTCTTTCCTGGAAATGATAGATGTGTTGAACGAAGATCTAAGTCGCAAAGGTGAAGATCCTGTACATTTTGACCACGACTGTAGAGAAGGTATCTGCGGAACCTGCAGCATGGTTATTAATGGTCGACCTCATGGTCCGAAACAAGCCATAACGACATGTCAGCTTCATATGCGTAGCTTCAAAGATGGCGATGAAATAACAATTGAGCCCTGGAGAGCAAAGCCTTTCCCGGTTGTGAAAGATTTGATTGTAGATAGAAGTTCGTTCGATCGTATCATTCAAGCTGGTGGCTATGTAAGCATTAATACTGGAGGAACCCCGGATGCCAATGAGATTCCGATACCAAAAAGAATTGCCGATGAAGCAATGGACGCCGCGCAGTGTATTGGCTGTGGTGCCTGTGTAGCCGCATGTAAAAATGCCTCCGCTATGCTCTTTACCAGTGCTAAAATTTCGCAATTGGCATTATTGCCGCAAGGTCAGCCTGAACGCAGCAACCGTGTTGAAAAAATGATTTGGCAAATGGATGAAGAAGGATTCGGCGCTTGTACCAATACAGGAGCATGCGAAGCAGAATGTCCTAAAGAGATTAGTCTTACACATATTGCACGAACGCACCGCGAATATATTGGGGCGAAAACTACTTCTGATAACGCGTAGCAGACCTGCTTCAGAATTGAAAGGGCCACAATAATGGCTTCATAACACTACTTATGGATAAAAAAGCCAACATTTTTGTAATATGTGCCCCGGAAATCAGTAGTGTTCTTCAAGCGGAAATTAAAGAATTAGGATATGCCAATACTACTGAACATCGACTTGGTGTTCAGCTAGTAGGTACCCTTAAAGATTGCATGTTTCTTAACCTTCACCTAAGAACGGCCAATAAGGTTCTATGGGAGGTTGCGCAGTTTAAAGCATTTAATGCCGATCAATTATATAAGAAGGCGCATCAAATAACTTGGGAAGACGAGATTGACCTTTTGGGTTATTTCAATATAGATTCATACGTAAAAAATGAATCCATTACCGACACAAGATTTGCCAACTTAAAGCTTAAAGATGCGATAGTTGATCGCTTTAATGAGCGCTTTGGCAAGCGACCAAATTCAGGGCCCGATAAAGACAAGACAAGGATATATCTTCACTGGACAGAGTCTGATTGTATTGTTTATTTTGATACATCGGGGGGCGTAATTGCCAAACATGGATATCGTAAAATTCCGGGCAAGGCTCCAATGTTAGAATCACTGGCGGCAGCGGTTATTCTTGCTTCGAAATGGGATCGCAAAACTCCTTTTATCAACCCGATGTGTGGCAGCGGTACTTTGGCTATTGAGGCAGCACTATTAGCAACAAATACACCCCCTGGCTTGTTTCGCGAAAACTTCGGTTTTATGCACCTTAAATCCTACAATGCAGAACAATGGGAACAGATGGTCAGCGAAGCTAAAGAAAATACCACATCCACCGACGCCAAAATTTATGCCTCAGATATCTCTGAAGATGCCGTGAATATTGCACAAATCAATACACAGCAGGCTGGAATGGCTAAGTATATTCGTTTTACTCGAGAGGATTTTAGAAAAACAGCCATCCCTGATCCGCCAGGCGTTGTTATCTTGAACCCTGAGTATGGTGAACGGCTTGGAGAAGAAGAGGATCTAAAACTTGTGTACGCTGAAATTGGAGACTTCTTTAAAAAGAATTGCCAAGGATATACCGGATACATCTTTACGGGCAACCGAGAACTTGCAAAAATGGTTAGACTTAGAACTAAAAGAAAGATCCCGTTCTATAACGGCGCCATCGACTGCCGCCTGCTCGAGTATGAGCTCTACAGTGGTACAAGAGAATAAATCATTCCTTAAGCTTCTTAAATCTAGCCTGAAAGAATCTGAGATATTTAGGTTCATAGATCATTTCCAGGCCCTTAATTTTATTCTTATTTAGAAAGACGCTTTCTACAGATTCGGCAACAACATCCATATGTGCTTGGGTATATACACGCCTAGGAATGGTAAGTCTCACCAGCTCTAGATTGGGGTAATTATGCTTCCCGGTCTCTGCGTTTCTTCCTGCAGATACGACACCTCGTTCCATCGCCCTAATACCTGAATCGATATAGAGTTCGGCGGCTAATGCCTGCGCTGGAAATTTATCCTGCTCTACGTGGGGCAAAAATGCTTTGGCATCAAGAAATATTCCATGTGTCCCTACAGGCTTCACAATAGGTACTCCGAAATCTAGTAATAGATTACCGAGATAGTGGACCTGTCCTACTCTTGCCTTTATATGGTCGTCTTGAACAGATTCCACAATACCGATTGCCATAGCCTCCATATCACGGCCGGCCATTCCACCATACGTATGTAATCCTTCATAAATTACTACCATATTCCGGGCTTCATCAAATATTTCTTCGTCATTTATGGCGAGAAACCCTCCTATGTTCACCATAGCATCTTTCTTGGCGCTCATGGTTGCACCATCTGTTAGATCACAAATCTCACGGGTTATTTCTGCCACGGATTTCTTTTTATAGCCCTCTTCTTTTTGCTGAATCATAAACGCATTTTCAGCCACTCTGGTCATATCATGAATAATCCGAATACCATGTTTTTCGGTAAGTGATCGTACCTCTTTTAAGTTCTTCATCGAAATAGGCTGGCCCCCTGCCATATTTACTGTAGTAGCAATGGATACATATGGGATCCTCTTAGCGCCGTACTTATCAATTACAGCCTGTAGCTTGTCCAAATCGACATTGCCCTTAAAGGGATGAAGACTATCAGGGTCATGAGCCTCCTCAATTATTATATCTATAAACTTACCCCCTGCCATTTCCTGATGGAGCTTTGTGGTGGTGAAATACATATTTCCAGGCACAATATCCCCGTCCTTTATCATCACTTTGGATATTATGTGTTCTGCTCCTCTACCCTGATGGGTTGGAACCAGATATTTATATCCATAGTATTTGCGAACGGTCTCTTCGAGGTTATAGAAATTTCTACTCCCTGCATATGCCTCGTCTCCCATCATTAAACCGGCCCATTGGCGGTCGCTCATTGCCGAAGTTCCAGAATCTGTCAGCAAATCGATATAGATATCGCGTGAGCGCAAGAGAAAGGTATTATAACCGGCTTCCTCAAGGTATTTTATACGCTGCTTTTTAGAATTCATAAAAACGGGCTCTACCATTTTAATTTTATACGGCTCAGCCCATGAGTGCTTAATAGTATGTGACATTACTTGGCTCTTTAATTAGTTGATCAAAACTGGTAAAGTCTGTTGAGTTTTGCTATGATTCAGGTCATAGTTAAGCCCTCAATCGCACTATTTCTGGTTCGTTTTTGTTACGGGGATTTTAGGATACAAATTAGCTATACACTACTAATTTGCTATTTTTGTGCGATAGCCAAGAAAAATAATGAGTCCAGAAACTGTTAAGCCCTACAAGCCGAAAAACAAAGTAAGAATAGTTACGGCTGCAAGCCTGTTCGATGGTCATGATGCAGCAATTAATATCATGCGCCGAATTATTCAAGCCACTGGTGTAGAGGTAATTCATCTTGGGCATGATAGAAGTGTTGAAGAAGTCGTGAATTGTGCGATTCAGGAAGATGCGAATGCCATCGCCCTTACCTCCTACCAGGGTGGTCATAACGAGTATTTTAAATACATGCATGATCTTTTGCAAGAAAAAGGCTCAGGACAAATTAAGATATTTGGCGGTGGTGGCGGGGTAATTCTACCCAAGGAAATTGAAGAACTACATAACTACGGAATAACGCGAATTTATTCCCCAGATGATGGCCGTAAGATGGGCCTTCAGGGGATGATTAACGATATGATCGCGTCATGCGATTTCCCCACAGGGAAAGATCTTAATGGGGAATACACTCAGTTGAACAAAGGTGATCATAAAGCCATAGCTCAAGTTATATCGGCTGCTGAGAATTATCCGACTGAGGCTAAAGACATATTAGCCAAAGTACACCAAACGGCGAGCAAAGTAAAAACACCTGTTCTTGGCATTACGGGTACCGGAGGTGCTGGAAAATCATCTTTAGTTGATGAGCTCGTACGTCGTTTTCTAAGCGATTTTGAAGATAAGACTATTGCTATTGTTTCTGTCGACCCATCGAAGCGCAAAACTGGCGGAGCATTACTTGGTGACAGAATCCGAATGAATGCGATAAATAACTCTCGTGTTTATATGCGATCATTGGCTACACGCCAATCGAACCTTGCACTCTCGGCGCATGTACAGGAAGCCGTTACGGTACTTAAGGCCGCCGGATATGATCTTATTATTCTAGAAACCTCCGGGATTGGCCAGTCTGATACCGAAATAATTGAACATTCCGATCTAAGCTTGTACGTAATGACACCAGAATATGGTGCCGCTACGCAATTAGAGAAGATTGATATGCTCGACTTTGCTGATATTATTGCCATTAATAAATTCGATAAGCGCGGTTCTCTTGATGCACTTCGTGATGTAAAGAAGCAGTACAAACGGAATCATACATTGTTTGAAACTCCGGATGATGAGCTTCCGGTATACGGTACCATTGCCAGTCAGTTTAACGATAGTGGCATGAACAATCTCTATGCTAGTATTATTCATCAGCTGAATGATAAACTAGCGGCTAACTTCATTACGACATCATCAATGGGCGGTGCTCATTCAGAAAAAATATTTGTTATTCCTCCAAATAGAACGCGGTATTTATCAGAAATTGCGGAGAACAATCGTAGTTACGATAAATGGAGTGATGATCAGGCAAGTATTGCTCAGAAGCTTTACAGCCTTCATAATGCTATAGAAATCATCACTAAAAAAGATGGTGAAGCGGCTGTTTTAGCTGCTTTGCAAAAAGAATATGAAGATCTTAAACTTGAACTAGATCCTAAAAATTTAAAGCAGGTTGAAGAATGGCCCTCGACGGCTGAGCGATATAGTGCAGACCTTTATAAATTCTCAGTACGCGGTAAGGAAATCGCCATTAAAACGAAAACCGAATCGCTTTCACATCAGCAGATCCCTAAAATAGCGGTTCCTAAATACGAAGCCTGGGGTGATTTACTCAAATGGATGCTTAAAGAGAATTTACCTGGTGAATTCCCGTATACTGCTGGAATATATCCTTTTAAGCGCGAAGGTGAAGATCCTACCCGAATGTTTGCTGGTGAAGGGGGGCCGGAAAGGACCAACCGGCGTTTTCATTATGTTAGTGAAGGCATGCCCGCCAAGCGTCTATCTACCGCATTCGATTCCGTGACATTATACGGTAGCGATCCCGACAAGCGCCCCGATATCTATGGTAAAATTGGTAATGCCGGTGTTTCGATCTGCTGTCTCGATGATGCAAAGAAGCTGTATTCGGGATTTAACCTCGCTGATCCAAAAACATCGGTAAGCATGACGATTAATGGTCCTGCCCCTATGCTTCTGGGATTTTTTATGAATGCCGCCATCGACCAGCAATGTGAAATCTATATAAAAGAAAACGGTCTTGAGAAAGAGATCGAAGGCAAAATCAAAGCATTATACAAAGGCAAAGAAAAGAAAAGACCCCAATATAATGGTGAACTACCCGCCGGAAATGATGGCCTGGGTCTACTGCTTCTCGGTGTTACTGGCGATATGGTATTGCCTAGCGATGTCTATGCTAAGATTAAAGCGGCTACTCTTGCCGCAGTGCGAGGAACAGTTCAAGCGGATATCCTTAAGGAAGATCAAGCGCAAAATACCTGTATCTTCTCCACTGAGTTTGCCTTAAAATTGATGGGTGATGTTCAGGAATATTTTATTAATCATTCCATTCGAAATTTCTACTCTGTCTCCATTAGCGGTTATCATATTGCAGAAGCTGGTGCTAACCCTATTAGTCAACTGGCGTTTACACTCGCAAATGGATTCACCTATGTTGAGTATTACATTAGCAGAGGAATGGATATCAATGAATTTGGTCCTAACCTATCCTTCTTTTTCTCGAATGGAATTGATCCTGAATATGCAGTAATTGGGCGCGTTGCACGAAGAATTTGGTCGAAGGCCATGAAACTTAAATATGGCGCTGACCCTAGAGCCCAAATGCTCAAGTATCATATTCAAACATCGGGTAGATCCTTGCACGCTCAGGAAATCGATTTTAATGATATTCGCACGACGCTGCAGGCTCTATATGCGATTTATGATAACTGTAATTCGCTACACACCAATGCTTACGACGAAGCGATAACTACACCTACGGAAGAGAGTGTCCGCAGAGCAGTAGCCATTCAGCTTATTATCAATAAGGAACTCGGGCTCGCCAAAAATGAAAACCCTTTACAGGGTTCCTTTATTATCGAAGAGTTAACTGATTTGGTGGAAGAAGCTGTTCTTGTTGAGTTCGATAGGATTACGGAACGTGGTGGCACCTTAGGGGCGATGGAAACAATGTATCAGCGTAGCAAAATCCAAGAAGAAAGCTTACACTACGAAACCCTTAAACATTCTGGAGAATACCCGATTGTCGGTGTTAATACTTTCCTCAGTAGTAAAGGCTCGCCTACAATATTACCCCAAGAAGTAATTCGAGCAACAGAAAAAGAAAAAGAGCACCAACTCACCACACTTAATAATCTGAACGACCATTACAAAGAGGAAGTGCCAAAAGCGCTCGAAAACATTAAAAAGACAGCCTTAGAGAACAAGAATATCTTCGATGAAATAATGGAAGCGACAAAGGTCTGCTCCTTGGGACAAATTACTACGGCGCTTTTTGAAGTTGGAGGGCAATATCGTAGAAATATGTAGGTAACACTAATTCTCGAGGCAGAACTAGGATCTTTTAGGTTGCTAAAGAACATGTTGAACCCTTGCGTTTTGCCTCATGGTTATTTCTTAATATAGCCGCCCATTTTCATTGCTTATCTCCTATTTTTGTAGTCCGAATAAAGAGATTTTTAACAATTTAAATATACCATTATGGCAACAATTGCATTAAAAGGGAACGAGATACATACCAACGGTGATTTACCTCAAGTTGGATCGGATGCACCCCTATTTACTTTGATAGGCAGTGATTTAGCACCAATACATGCCTCTAGTTTTAAAGGCAAAAAAGTAGTGCTTAATATAATTCCGTCGTTAGACACCGGGGTGTGTGCCGCCTCTGCCCGCTATTTTAACCAGGCAGCCAGCGAAGGACTTGGTGCAACCGTACTCTTGGTATCTAAGGACCTTCCATTTGCCCAAAAAAGATTCTGTGAAGCTGAAGGACTTGAGAATGTAATTCCAGCATCAGACTTTAGAGATTCCAATTTTGGAGAAGCTTACGGATCGCTAATTGCGGATGGTCCGATGGCAGGATTACATTCGCGCGCGATTGTGGTAGTGAACGAAGAAGGTAACGTAATCTATACACAGCAGGTACCTGAAATTACCCAAGAACCTAATTACGATGAAGTTCTTAATGCCCTTAAATAAATGAAAATAACAACCCGCTATAAAGAAGACGAGCTATTCATTGCCGAAAATAGCAATGGGAATAAGATCAATATTGATATGCGTAATCTGGATGTCAAGGAGAGTCTTGGTCCGGTAGAAATGATGTTAGCCGCGATTGGTGGATGTGCTGCCGTAGACATTGTTTCCATGATAAAGAAAAAACGAAAAACATTTGTTGATCTTATTGTAGAAACAACTGGTGAACGACGCGAAGATCACCCCAGAAGTCTTACACAAATACATTCGAAATATACGTTGGTTTCACCAGATACGTCTTTAGAAACCTTCGAAAAAGTTGCCATTATGGCTACTGATAAGTATTGTTCGGCTGCCGATTCGGTTAAGGCAAAGATTGAGGTGAGTTGCGTTGTGCTTAAACCAGAAGAGGTAGGTAGTTAATAACTACCCATCATTTTTCGTGTAAGCCATTCAGCAGTAGCCAACCCTAGTATCAACATTAAAATCCATGGCAGGTTAAGGAGTAATAATTCCTTATCCTGTGTATGGAGGATCGCAGGGGCTTCCAGCCGTGCCAAATCATTTTTTAACGCATTGATTTCATTAATAGAGTAAAAATCACCACCCGAATCTGTAGCTATTCTTTTCAACACTCGATGATCTGCAGTTAGGTCTGCAGCCTCTAAATCTGGTTTAGCAACAGAAAATTGCCCACTTACATTTAGTCGTTTACCATTTAAAAAAGTGCTGGCAGCATAACCATACAAACCTTCGGGTAAGTTGTCAATTTCTATTTGAGTATTCCCTTCTATAGGTGTGAAATCGTAGTTAAAAGTCTGATCGCTTCCAGTAACCTTTAGATTTATAATCTCTCCATAAAGCGGTTCGAATATCTCATTATAAGTTTCTGATTTAAACACGATTGCCTCTCCTTCTTCAAAACCATCCTTAACCGGGTATAACTTAAACTGGCGGTTGTCCGGCTTAGAGGCCAAATATTTAGTCAGTTTTGTTACCAATTCATCGAACCGACTGGTTTCACCAAACTTTCGATATTCATCGAGACGCCATTTCCAGAATCCATCACCTAAAATTACACCCGATTTCGATTCTCCCTCATTTACGAATATCAAAGGCCTGCTCGTTTCAACGCTACCAACTTTTTGGTAAAGCAATACCTGCGCATTTGGAGGCAACAAAATATTACCAAATGGAACGGTCATGGGCGGCACCTTATTAAGCCAAGCCTTCATATCACCAAGCACATTAAACGCACTGAAATCCTCATTAAGATTGGCAGTGACCTGATCGTACTGACCGCTTCTTGATGCGAAATTTAGAATATTGTTTGTAGCCAAATACGATTTGTCACTTGTGCTTCCAACAATGAATAAAGATGGTGTATCAGCGCTAATTGATGCTGGATCTAAACGTTTGCCACCTGCCCTCGGTGCATGTGCATAAATTACTAAATCATACTTATCCTTCGGAACTGTCTCATTTACTACCACTTCGACCAAAAACTGTTCGTTATCAGCGATAGCCAGGCGCAGTGCTCTAATATCAGGATTGGGAGTCTCAGCGACAATTAAAACCTTCTGCTTACCATCAATAACATCGATATAGGCCGCCGCCCTATTATTTATCTGATTGGTTTCACCAGCCACCGGGTCGAGTTGAATTGAATAACGTTGCTTGCCTGGTTCATCGGCTTCCAAAATAAACTCCTCCTCAATTAGGGAGAGGTCGTCCGAAAAAGAAATGTCTTTGACCTCAATCTGTCTTGAACCACGATATAACCTTAAGGTGGTATTTACAGAGCCCATGCTTTCATTTTTTATTTTTAACCGGATCGGAAACTTGTTTTCCTGATAGACCGTTTTGCTATAGCGCAAATCGATAATGCTCAGGTCTGCCTTGGGAATAGTATCGCCAAGACCAACAGTATAAATGGGAGTGTAAGATGAAATAAGGTCTGGAGAAAAGCCCGTATTAAAGATACCATCCGACACCAATAACATACTCCCAAGATTGGCGCCATCATACTCATTCTGAATAGACCGCATCATCTGGGTTAAATTGGTACGCGTTTGATCGAACGACAGTGTATCGAGGTCTACCAAAGTATTATTAAGATCACGATACTGTACACGCCAGCCTCGATCACCAAGTTCAGCACCCAACTCCTTCAGTCCATTAATTTGTGAGCGAAGTAAAAGTGAATCTGCCCCATAAAAAATAGACTCAGAGTTGTCTATCGCAACCACCATGATCGGGTCTTCCTTGTAGTTTTGGATGGCCCGAATTAAAGGACCCAGAATGAGCGCAGCGATAAAGACAACAAGGGTAGCTCTTACAACCGCAAGCCATTGATTGGTCCGTTTAGACCATGGGACGTCCTTCGTATATTGTAGATAGGCATATAACACGCCTAGAGCGATACAAGGCACTATAAGCCATGCCGAAAATTCAAATTCCAGTAAACTTCGCATTGAATCTCAATGATACAAATGAATTAATCTCAAAAACGAAATATTAGCTGGAAATGATTCAAATGGTTAATTTAAATCCTGAGACTTTAGATTGGTTACCTCTTTTTTCAGTTCAATAACCATACTGGCCAACTCATTGACTGATAAATTCGACGAATCGATATTAGGATCAGTAAAATCTACACTGATGTAGGCCTTAGCTTCCCAGATTTCCAATACCTCTTTGGGATTAATCTCATAAGGGGAGTATTGCCGGTTATCAGAAACAAGGTAGATATTACCTTTCTCCTCGAGGTAGTTAAAGGCTCGTTTAAAAACAACACCTTCGGAGGCAGTGACCATAATATAGGTATGACCATTTTTAATATCGGCAACAGTTTCGGTATAGGCACCGATTACTATGGTACCTGATTTTATGGGCAACATGGAATCGCCACTTATCTCAAATGCACGGTATGTGTTGAAGTCGGGCAAAAACGGTAATTGAAATCGTGGTAATTCAGAGAGGTACTCGGGATCGGAGAAGCCATTTAAATAACCCGCTGCAGCCTTCTGAGGAATGAATTCAATATTCTCCTTATCCTCGTCATTTACAGTTATCGCTAATACTTTAAATTTCTGTCCGGGAGCATCCTTCTTAAATTTTGCATACTCTTCTTCCGACATCTTATAGATATTCGTTTCAATTAAATCATCGATACGAATCCCAAATAATTCCGACATTTTAATCAGGTTGCTAATTCTAGGATCAGCTCTGCCTTCTTCGTAAGCACCAACTAACGATCGTTTAATTCCTAAGGCATCAGCAAAAGTCTGTTGGGTATATCCTGATTCTTTGCGAAGAAATTTAATGTTTTCACTTATTACGCTCATAATTAAGCTATTTATGGATCTTTAATTACATTTTCAAAGTTACCGAAAGAAATGCATCTCGGTCGATTGCCTGGCTCTTCCGATATTGTAAAGGTGTCTGTGATAACCAAGCTTGTTACCTGTCTCGAAATTCCAAAAAATTCTATGAACAACTTCCTTGAGTGAAGTCTTTGGTTCGGTAAGCAGATAGCCATACTCAACTCCTTTCAATTCACGGGTAAGCTCGAACTTAACCTGTAGTTTACCCGATTTTAAACGTTTACTCGACAATCGTAGTTTACTTGCCGCTTCCTTATCCACTATTTCCATACCAATATTATTAGTTATTGGTATCAATATTAGTAAATAATACACATAAATACTAATTATTTTAGTATTTATAGTCTTAATCAGGCCAATTACTCCTCTCTCAACATTCTACGTAAGATTTTACCTACATTCGATTTAGGTAATTCATCCCGGAATTCGATATACTTCGGCCTCTTATAATTGGTTAGATTTTCCTTGCAAAAGGCTTTAATTTCATCTTCATTCAAGGATTCGTCGGCTTTTACCACAATGGCCTTTACGGCTTCGGTTGTTTTTTCATCCGGTACTCCAATTACGGCAACTTCAAGAACCTTCTCCATATCTGCAATTACATCTTCAACCTCATTAGGATAAACGTTGAACCCAGAAACCAGAACCATGTCTTTCATCCGGTCCACAATCTTTACAAAACCGTCATTATCCATAACGCCGATATCTCCCGTACGGAACCAGTCATCGAAAAAGACTTCTTTCGTCTCAATAGGTCGTTGCCAATATCCCGGCATAACCTGTGGTCCTCGCACACAAATCTCTCCCCGATCGCCTATAGGCACATCTTTACCATCCTCATCTTTTATGGCAACCTCAGTACTCGGAGCCGGAAGACCTATAGAGCCTTTTCGTTCTGTTCCATCGAGTGGGTTACACGTTACTAATGGCGAAGTCTCACTTAAACCATAACCCTCCGCCAGTGGATGTCCAGTTATTTTTTTCCATTTATCCGCAACGGAATTCTGAACAGCCATTCCTCCACCAATACTGTATTTTAAATGTGAGAAATCAACTTTGGCAAACTCCGGATTATTCATCAATCCGATAAATAAAGTATTAACTGCCGTAATAACCGACATTTTTATTTTTTTGAGCTCCTTAATAAAGCCTGGAATATCTCTTGGATTGGTAATAAGCACATTATGGGCACCGATGGTAAACATCAGCATACAGTTAACCGTAAGTGCAAAAATGTGGTAAAGCGGAAGTGCGGTAACCACAACTTCATCTCCTTCTTCGGTATTAAGAAACCATTGCCCACATTGCATTACATTGCTGCAAATATTACGGTGTGTTAGCACTGCTCCTTTAGAGACCCCAGTAGTGCCGCCCGTATACTGTAGAAACGCAATGTCCTTTAATTCAATTTCTGGTTTGTTAAACGTAAGCGCTGACCCTTCCTTTAGTACTTCGCTAAAGCTTTTCGCCTGAGGCAAGTTATAAGCCGGCACCATTTTCTTAATCCGCTTAACCACAAAATTAACGATGAACTTCTTTAGCCCTCCAAGCATGTCGCCCAACTCGGTAACAATAACCGTTTTTATCGGGGTATCGGCAATGATCTGCTCTAAATTATGGGCGAAGTTTGCGACAATGACTATAGCAACAGCCCCAGAATCTTTAAATTGATGCTGCATTTCTCTTGGAGTGTACAGTGGGTTGGTATTTACCACCACCAATCCTGCCCTTAATGCACCAAATAATGCAACAGGGTATTGTAATAAATTAGGCATTTGAATAGCAATACGATCTCCTTTTTTCAGGCCTGCTACCTGTTGTAAATATGCGGCAAATTGCATGGACAACCTATCCACCTCCTGATAGGTCATGGTTTTACCCATGTTCTCAAAAGCCGTATAGTCACTAAATTTTGCTACTCCAAGCTCAAAAAGTTCTACTATAGAGCTGTACTTCTCTGGGTTAATTTCATGGGCAACTCCCTTCGGATAATGCGCGAACCATGAAAAAGGCTCTTTTACCATTCTCTCAAAATTTTGGTTGACTAAAAGTCCTAAAATAACAAGTTTTTTGAAATCTTTACAATTTGCTTGCTAGTACTACCTGAAGATAATCTGCGAGCGACAAACTAAGGTGCGCTCTCCTTGCCTTATGATTTGATGCGCAAGCTCTTTGTTACTAATTTTTGTATGAGATACAAGCACCTGCTCACGACAGAATGCCTCGTTTAGATAATTAATTGTTATTTCTTTAATTGCTGCAGTCGGGTATGTTCTTCTCGTTTCATCAAGAATCCATCGTACATACACAGCGTTGTTTACATGGTTAACCATGTCGATATCAGAATCCTGAGCCTCGATATGCATGCCTTCTGTCATTGGCTCTTCTTTAGGTAAGGCTGACAGTTTTTTAGCGCCATCTGGTACTGCATACTGATCATAAGGCTGCATCTGTGCTATCAGCGTCTCAGGGATCGCAACCGGTCGATGATTAGCCGCTGCCAGGCAAAACCAGAGCGAAGAGGCTCGGATAATGATATCATCATTCAATGCGACAGTAAATTCCCGCTCTGACTTTATACCAGAGCTTCCTTTTACCCAAGTCGCTATAATAACTTCATCTTCATGCTTTGGAAGGCTATCTATCTGTAAAGAGATCCTAGACAGCACCCAAAATATATTTTGTGCACGAAGTTGAGGCATTCCAAAACCCAAGCCATCGGCATGGCGATGCGCTACATCTTGCAGGAGGTTAAAAAGCTGATGTATAAAAAGGCACCGATTCGAATCCGTTTGGTACGACCTAATTGAATATTTGTATTCAGCAAAGGGCTGCATTGTTACCGACTTCATTATGAAGTCAAATGTAACAAACTAATTCCGACTAGAACATCCAAAGAATACCTACGGATGGTAAAAGGGTGCCGTTAGTATTAGGAACTTCTTTCGTAAGATAGGCATTGGGATTATTAGGATCCTCTACCGGATTGCCACTATCATCGGTAACCACATTTAAGAATGGTTGACCTTCTGCCTGAAAATTATATACGTTTTGTATATCAAAGTATACGTTTAGTGACATTGTACTGAAATACCATGTCTTATCAACACGAATATCTAAGCCATGAAATAAGCCCGTACGCTCGGTATTAAGTCTATCATAATTCGGAAGCCCTCGACCTGTAACGTCCCAAACCTCTTTTTGTGACGATAAGGCCACATCATACGGCGTGTAAGGCGTGCCCCCTTGCAATCTAAACTTAGCCCCAACTTCCCAGTCATTAACAAACTTTCTACCAATCGTTAAATTAAGGATATGACCGTTATCCCACGAAGAAGGTCGATAATCTCCATTCTTGTCCGTAAACTCACTTTTAACAAAGGTATAGGAGAAAATACCGTAGATTTTATCGGCAAGTCGCTGTTGTGCCAGAACTTCAATTCCGTAAGATCGTCCAATAGAAATTGGCGATGCCGGTTCATTTCCAATTACACCGAAATCACCGCCAAGGTTCGCTAAAGAAACACTGTCGGATAACAAAAACGGATAGTTCTCATAGGTCTTATAAAAGCCTTCTACAGAAATTTTAGCATAGAGGTTAGGCTTATATTCTAACCCGGCAACTAAATGGTTATTGTGAATGTACTTCACGCCAAGATCACGGTTTACCAATTCACCGGCATTACTTCTGTAACCGAGTACGGTATAAGGCGGTAGCTGGCTAAATCTTCCTACATTAAAGTTAAATGCCAATTTAGGCGTTATCAAGTAAGATGCCGAGAATCGCGGCGATATCTGATCGAGTGGGTTGGCCATATCCGATGAGTAATCGTTGAAATCTGTTCTTACCCCTAAACTTAAAGTCAGTCGTTTTTCGATGAAGGAACGACTTATCTGACCAAATAGTGCATATTTATTGAAGCGCAATTCTGAATCGAAGTCTAAGGTTACTACGCCACCAGCGGCCTCTCTGCGCTGAAATGTGCTATTCCTGTAGAGCACATGTTCATAGCCAACACCTAACATGGCTGTCCATCCCTTATCTTCTACATGATGCTCAAACCGAAACTTATTCTCAACCTCTTGAGAAGCATATTCTAAAATTAAATTGGAAGGCACCTCAATGTTATCTGCATATTTAACAGCCTTATTCTCCAGCATATTCCTACTTACAACGGTCTCTTGGTAGCTATTTTTACTAAAATGAGTCCATTTGGCACCAATGGCATAATTCCATTGGGTATTAATGGGGAGATTTCCCAAGATATAATTATTACGCTCAATAGTTTCTGGATCGGTAACTCCATTGTTCACTTCTTGATTGAGGGCGAAATCATCAATCGCGCCCAGCCCAATTAAGGTGATTTTGTTTTTCTTGTCCAGTCTAAATTCATGCTTATATTGAAAATCATTATAGGTAGGTAGGAAGGGCAGTTTTAAGGCTTGAAATAAAAATTGCAGGTACGAACGGCGGGCCGAGAAAATGAAAGTCGAGTTAGGCCCCGAAGGTCCTTCGAGAGTAACGCCGATATCGCTCGATCCAACCATAAATGACCCACTTAGTTTTTCGTCATTACCGCTGATCTGCTGAAATTCCATGACAGAGCTGAGGGCGTTACCCCTATTCGCAGGAAAGGCTCCTGTAAAGAACTTAACATCTCTGATAAAATTAACATTTATCATTCCTACCGGACCACCAGATGATCCTTGGGTAGCAAAATGATTAATATTTGGTACTTCTATTCCATCTAGATAAAATCTATTTTCATTAGGAGCTCCGCCACGAACAATGAGATCATTACGGAAAGCTACGGAGGAAGCAACTCCAGGCAAAGAACGTACTACATTGGAGATGTCTCGGTTTGAACCAGGGTTTCTTAAAATTTCGGTGGCACTTATCTCTCTTAAGCTAACCGGACTTTCTGGAATAACCTGGAATGGCGAGGCCTCAATAACCACCTCATCCAATTTATTCGCGGTTTCAACCAGGGCTATATCTAAAATTACGGGCTTGGAGGTACTTACACCTATTTCTCTAATAGTGGCTTGTTCAAAACCAACAAACGAACAAAGGATGGTATATATGCCTGGCGTAAGGCCTTCTAACCTGAAATTTCCATCGAAATCACTGGTTACACCGGTATTGGTTCCTTCAATTACAATATTAGCAAAAGGCACAGGCTCATTATTAATTCGATTATAAACCCTTCCTTTAATTACCCCTGATTGAGCAAACGCAGCTGATGCTAATAAAATCAGACTCAGAACAAATACAGCTCTTTTAACACCAGAGCTTAAACTTGCTGAAAAAAAATGACTAACTTTTATCATGATAAACTTAAACTTTCTTAGATGCTACCATAACAAAGATACCTCCTGAAAGTTCCGATTATACCATAAATTTTATTTTATAACTTGCAATGATTTGTATAGGACAAATTAATGTGCTTAGGATAAAGCTCGGCAACTTAATGATAAATGTACGCTCGCAACAATTCGAAGAATATAGTATCTTTACTTCTTTTCAAAAACAGTGCATTTTGTCTATTAAACAGCTATTCCCAGTCCTTGCCTTTCTAATTATTAGCAGTTTCGGTTGTACTAATCGCGAGGTACCCTTAAAGCTCGTAAAGGTGGTAGAAGTAGGTGCAACCAAAGTGAGCGATAAGCCTATCGTGGAATTGTTAGATGAACAAAATGAAATTAAGGTAGACCTAATCTTTTCTGAAGCTCAGGATTCTGTAATCGACTTACTCCATAACAATGAAATTGATATGGCGATTTTACCAAACAGCGTAAAAACGGGCTATAAGGATATTACAACCATAACCTCTCTATTGCCACGCGTCCTATTAATTGTTTATCGCCCTGAACTAGCGGGGGCAAAATCGTTAGAAGAACTCATTAAAGGAAGAAAAGTAGGTTATGAGAATTCTAATAACGATGATCAACAAATTGTAATGGACTTTTTTAATCATTACAAGATAGATGTGACCAAAGATTTTGAAGCGATACTGGTTTCTGATAGCCTTAGCTCTTTGAATGGCCTTGATGTTTTTATAACCTTAACTCATATCAGAAACCCTATCATTTACCGGCTATTAGAAGAAGGGAATTTAATTTACTCACTCGACAACCCAGAATTGGTAGAAAGAGGGTCATCAGTTGATGGTTTTGTTCTCACTTATCCAAATGTCTATCCTTTTGTATTGCCTAAGAGTGTATACAGTCATGGGCCCCATGAACCCATTCTTACCATTGGCGTACGTGATATTTTAGTCTGTCATGAATCGCTTGATGCTGAATTGGTTTACAACATCATAGAAACGATTAGCGAGAATAAAACGGCATTGACGCAAAGGAATAAGAGTTATGGTTTATTAGACCTCGATTATAATAATATTAACACCTCCTTTGCCTTTCCTCTTCATCCGGGAGCCGTTAGTTATTTAACCCGGGACAAACCTTCGTTTTTTGAACGATATGCAGAATCAATCGGAGTTATCATCTCTGTTTTTGTTATTTTATTCGGTTCTATATCCCAGGGACGCAGGTATCTAAAGCAACGCAGGAAAGACAGAATAGATGTGTTTTATAAAGAGCTACTTGCTCTGAGAGCTAAGCACAAAGAAGGTAGCATAGAAACGAGTGCTGCATTTGAGAAGCTAATGGAAATTCGAACGCATGCATTTAATGCCCTTATGAACGAGAAGTTAGATGCCAACGAGTCATTCGGGATTTTTCTTCAGTTGTACGATGATGTAAACAACGAAATCGATTCTGGTAGGTCAACAAGATGATCCTACTGAAATAACCGTTCATAAAAAATCCCATTCCGACTAATAAGCAGAATGGGATATACCTTGAACAGCTAAGAAGCTGTGTGAATTAGTTCTTATTCAAACAATTGAGATCTTCAAAACCAATTTTTAACCTTTCGATCATGCTTTCCTCTGCCTTACGTAACCAGGCGCGTGGATCATAATACTTTTTATTGGGTTTTTCATCACCTTCCGGATTGCCAATTTGTCCCTGCAAATAATCGTGGTTCTTCGCTTCATAATTACGTATACCATCCCAATACGCCCATTGCATATCGGTATCAATATTCATTTTAATCGCGCCATAGCTAACTGCTTCTCTTATTTCTTCTCGCGTTGAACCGGAGCCTCCATGAAACACAAAGTTCACAGGATTTGGACCAGTACCGAATTTCTCTTGAATATAAGTCTGAGAATTTTTAAGAATGACAGGCGTTAATTCTACGTTGCCCGGCTTATAGACACCATGGACATTTCCAAATGCCGCGGCGATGGTGAATCGTTCCGAAATTTTTGAAAGCTCTTCGTAGGCATAGGCAACTTCTTCTGGTTGAGTATATAAGCGTGAGCTGTCAACATCGGTATTATCAACACCATCTTCTTCTCCTCCGGTAACACCCAGTTCAATCTCGAGAGACATTCCTATTTTTTCCATTCTTTCAAAGTACTTAGCACTTATCTCAATATTTTCTTCAATAGGCTCCTCACTTAAATCTAACATATGTGAGCTATAGAGTGGCTTACCGTTCTCAGCATAAAACTTTTCACCTGCCTCTAATAAACCATCGATCCATGGTAATAGCTTCTTCGCAGCATGATCTGTATGAAGAACAACCGTTACCCCATAAGCCTCAGCGATATCGTGAACATACTTTGCCCCGGCTACACCTCCTTTGATTGCTGCAAACTGATTTTCAGTGGGCAATCCCTTACCTCCAAAATTTACAGCTCCACCATTCGAGAATTGAATGATAACAGGAGAATTAAGTGCTCTTGCTGTTTCAAGGACTGCATTAACAGTACTACTTGTGGTTACATTTACTGCCGGTATGGCAAAATTATTTTCGTTAGCATGACGGTATAATTCTTGTACTTCATCACCAAATAATACACCTGCTCTGAACTTGCTCATAATTATCTATTATATTAAAACGTATATTTTAAAGGGCCTATACCCTATTGCGAAGGTACGAGTTATCCACTAAAATCGTGAGAAATATTTTGGCCAATTATTCCAGAACCACGGAGCTGTATGGCGGTAATTCCAATATATTGTTCTGCAGCATAACCCGATTGTTAAATGAAGAAATAGTCCCTTTGTGAGTTATATTTTCTAAATTCAGAGTCTGGTTTTGATTCGAAATATTATGAATTATTACTAGTGATTTTTCCTTGGAAAAACGCTTATATCCAACGAAATAACTTGGTAGGCTTAACGACTCTAGGGCTCCGGTTCTTAGGATTGAATTCTGATTGCGTAGCCCTATCCAGTGCTTATAGACTGAATACGTTGATAATGGATCATTTCGTTGTTCAGACAAAGGTTTAACGGTTTCGTAAGTGCTATTTACAGGTTCGATCCACGAGGTTTGCTCAGGGGCCAATCCTTTTTGTTCCCATAGAAACGGTTCACGGATATATTCATCTGGCTTCTTGCCTCTCATAGCAATTTCATCGCCATAATAGATATAGGGCATGCCCGGTAGCGTTAGAATTATTGCCGTAGCCAATTGCGATTTTTGCACATTCCCTTCGACATCATCAATTAGGCGAGTTCTATCATGATTATTTACAAATATTGCATCACAAAATTCTCGTTCCACATCTTTGTACATTTCGTACGAGACAATTAATGAGTCGATTAACCCTGTATTTGTTTCCTTGACGATACTTCTATTTAAAGCATGATAAAAATTAAAATTAAACATTGAGCGTAGTCCCTTCATATAAGGGGCAATCTCTTCCGACGCCCCCCATACCTCTCCTACCAAATAAATATTAGGGTTTTGCCTCCGCATTGCAGCTCCAAATTCTTGCCACCACAGATGACTATCGATTGCTCGTTCATCAGGAAAAACATGTCCGGCCGCGTCTAAGCGATAACCATCAACACTAAACTCGTCGATCCAATATTTACCTATCCTAAGAATCTCTTCGCGCACCTCTCTATTATCAAAATTAAGATCGGGCATTCCCTTATAGAAAAAACCATAGTAATACTCTTCATTCCCTTCGCTTCGGTGCCATTGAGTTAAATTATCGGAATCTAGAGTAACTTCCTTTTTTGCAATTTGGTCTTTAATCACCTCAATATCTTCCCATACATAATAATTCCTGAAGGGGTTCTCCTTACCTCGCTTCGATTCCATAAACCATGGGTGATCCCACGATGTATGATTTACCACAAGATCCATGATTACTTTAATTTTTCGTTGATGTGCTTCTTCAACAAATGACCTAAAGTCTTCAAGAGTTCCGTAATCGGGATGAATGGCATAGTAGTCCGTAACATCATATTTATGATAGCTAGGTGAAGGATGAATAGGCATTAGCCAAATTGCTTGAATACCGAGATCTGCTAAATAATCTAATTTGCTTGTCATCCCGGGAATATCACCTATCCCATCACCGTTGGAATCTGCAAAGGATTGCACGAAAATCTCGTAGGTAGTCCCATTTGGCCAAATATCTGTACTATTGGGCATTTTCTCTTCGCTACAGGATCCAATAAATAGCCCTGTTATTATGAGCGATAGCCACGAATAACTGGGCATAATTATTCTCTAATAAATCTGGCATTAAAAGAGGTGCTACCGGCCATAATCTCAACTGAATAGAGACCAATAGGTAAATTCCCTGTTTCCAGTGTAAGACTATTTGGTATTGATGAACTCCCTCGCATTAATTCCTTGCCAAAAATATCTATTACGACCCATTCGCAACTCCTTGTGTCCATGTGATCAGGCAGATTGATATTTAATCGACCTGTTGTAGGGTTTGGGTAAACGCTAACGCCACTAAGAAGATTCTCAACCTCCAAGCTAGTGATGATATCTGACTCCGGCTCGTGTAGCTTCTTGTCGGTATAAATATGGAAAACGCCAGGGTTAAGATATAGTGTTGCATTAATGTCGGTAACAGTAATCTCTTTTCCAGAAAAGAAATCATACCATGTTCCCGTATGTTGAAATGCTGGATTCCCTTCAACTGGAATTACATCGAAATTACCAACTATTGTAACATTGGTGTCCGCTTTAGTCGTATGAATTGACTTAAATACTCCTCCTGGAGTCCAGCTAAAGTCCCCTTCCGTAAATACATCATACTTTTCTCGTAAGCCGATTAATTCCTGGTAGGTTTTTAAGACATTATTGCGCAAAGGGTCATCGAGGTATTCCCATTTTGTTGGCTTCCTTCCTGTTCTACCGTTTTCATCTATTGGAATATCATAGCCAAATTCTCCGAACTGCCAGAGCAATTTCGGGCCCGGAACAGTGAAGAAGAAGGTCGCAGTTAACTTTAATCTTTGTAAACCTATGCTAAATTCTTGTATATCATAAGTACCAGAACTCGCACCGTACTTAGGGATTTCATAAAACTGGCGTTCCTCGTCGTGACTCTCCATATAGGCCACTACCGCATTCTCGTTCCAGCCTCGGTTTTCAAAGTATGCACTACCAATAGATTTACCTGCCGCGTAGCCTAAATTAGCTTCTTTATAGTCATAATGCATATTTCCCCATAACATCATACCATAATCTGACAGGATTTTCTCCTCGTTATTATCAGCAAAATGCTCTAAGATTACATATGCGTCCGGAGTGTGGGACCAAATTTCATCCGCCATCCGTTTCAGAATTGCTATTCGCGAATCATCCTTCTGCCCCCAAAGTCCTACATTATCACCAGAATTCTTTTGTGTAAAGCCTTTTGATAGATCAAACCGATACCCATCGAATTGGAATTCATTCAACCAATAATGGTTAACCGTATCTAACCATGCTTTTGTATACTCACTTTCATGATTAATATCGAAAAACACATTAAATGGATGTTTTGCGTCGCGGTTAAACCATACATTGGTACTGGTTGGTTTAAATGCGGGAAAATCGAATGACATCATTGCATAAGGAGATGGGGCATCGTTTTGGTTCATCACCATGTCTAAAATTACTGCCATTCCTCGACCATGGCATTCATCAATAAATTCCTTTAAATCATTTTTTGTACCATAGGCTTTATCAACCGCTAACATAAAAGTTGGATTATAACCCCAACTGTCATTCCCATTAAATTCCATTATTGGCATCAATTCAATGGCATTAATGCCCATATTCTCCAGATAATCAAGAGTGTCAATAAGTGCCTGATAATTCATATTATCTTCTCCTAAAAAGTCTCTAACGAGTAATTCATAGATAACCAAATTTTCCTTTTTAGGTTTTTCGAAGTCCGTATTCTGCCAGACGTAAGGCTCTTGCGCTGTCTGAAGAACTGCAGCCCGATTAAAATACCAATTGCCATGCATTGCTTTCTCTGGAAACTCTTTAAGATTAGGATAGGTGGCTTCGGGAATCCATTTATCATCAGGATCCAATATTTTATCCGCATAAGGGTCAGCAATCCAGATTGACTCATCAATCCAATACTGATAAGCATATTCGTTTCCCGATGTAAGACCGGTAAGCTCTATCCAGAAGTGTTCAGCATCACGTTTCATTTGATATGCAGCGCTCACCTCCCAGTCATTGAAATCGCCAACGACATAAACTGATGTCTTCGTCGGAGCCCATAGCGATAGGATAACTTTAGAAGGGTCGGCCAGGTAGTTAATACCATCAATTATTCCTGCAGGTCTTGGGGCATCGACAGCCGGCAGCCTTACAGAATATGTAAATTCATAGGTTTCGGTAAGTTCACCAACTGTTGCCTCCAATTTTCCAGATACCACGGATCCTTCCGCTTGAGTAACTACATAATCATATACAAAACTATCTTCTCCTGAAACTGTTGTCTCTATTATCTCATCGATATATAAAGTATACACTGCATTGCTGCATGTAACTGCCTCAAAGCTTATGGTCTCGCCATTATTAACTAGTAAAGGTGGTGCAGATTGCACTTGTAAACTCACAGGGTTGGTAGCTAAATCTATAAAAATATCACCTCCTGCATCTGATTTACCTTCTTTGCTACCATCGGCATTACGAAAAACCATGGCTAAACGATAAATATTGGTTGCTTCCGGCACATTATAATATGCTCGTGGGGTAAGTGTAATCTCCCAAAGGTTCGACTGGCCTTCAACTTTTGACATTTCGCCAATCCCGTCATCCTGAGCCCAATTACCAATTACATATTGCCAGCTAGTTCCTGTTGGAGAATCTGTAATAACTCCCGAGTGCATATATACTTTCGATGCGCCAACCAAACCGGAGGTTCCTTTTGTCGCGTCATAAGTAATGACAATTTCATCGGTATCGCTAAAACAGCGTGGCTCTATTGTTACCTGAGCTAGGGTAGAGATCGATACAACAAACGTTGAAAATATTAAAACCAGTTTTTTCATAGAAGTATACTGCGAAAATCTATTTTAGAGTACAAAAAAGGGACAGTGTAAAGTTAAACAAAACACTGCCCCTCAAAAATTGTTAACTAAGCTTCATGGGCTTAGCAAATTTAGTATCCCGGGTTCTGGATAAGATTTGGATTTGCAGCCAAATCAGTAGCAGGGATCGGAAAAATGTCATATTTGGCATCGGTAGTAACACCATTAGGATCATTACCTTTCCAAGGCCAAATGCCGCTCGTCGTAAATTGATTAAAACGAATCAGGTCCATTCTTCGACTTGCCTCCCAATACATTTCTCGAGATCGTTCATCTAGAATAAAATCAAGGGATAGCTCTGGTGCAGTAATATTGCCCGAATTATCACCATATGCGCGCTCACGCAACATATTAATATAGCCTAGTGCAGTTCCAGCATCACCGCCAGTACCGCCACGTAGTACAGCCTCTGCGTACATAAGATAGGCATCTCCTAATCTGAATACAGGCCAGTCGGTATCAACAAAAGTTTGGTTTGCTCCCGCACTTCCATCGGAATAAAGGTTCACATACTTTGGAACACCATAGCCCCCAAAAGACGCATTATTGTTGGGCTCGTCGATAACAATATTTCTACCTTGTGTATAAAATATTGCTCTCTTATCCGTTGCGCCTGTAATATCTGCGAACTTATTTACAAATACACTTGTAGCCCTTGGTCCATTCCATCCAGCATCAACGCCGTAATCTGCAGGTACCATAGGGTCTAAAATCGCAGAATGAACCAAGAAAGTGGTACCTCCCCAGGTTTGAGAGCTAACACCATCTGAAGTAAAATTGAAGATCAACTCATTTGAAGTCGCGTTATCTGCCATGTAATTCTGTAAATAGTTAGGGTTCAAAGAGTATGGACCACTAATTACTTTGTTTACTTCGGTCAGACACTCAGTATATCTATCCTGTCCTATATAAACCTCAGCATTCAAGTAAAGCTTGGCTTTAACCATCCAAACCGCTGCTTTATCCACTCGGCCATATTCGTTGGCCTGAGGGGCAGGCAGTGAAGCCTCTAGCTCATTAAGTTCCGATTCAATAAAATCGAAGATTTCCTGAGGAGAAGCTTGTGATGGTGGCTCTGTGGTAATCGCTGTAACCAAGGGTATATTTCTGAATAAATCTAATCCATGCCAATAGGCCATTGCTCTTAAAAAGCGCACCTCGTCGCTAAATCCATTGATTTCTGCAATTTCGGTAGGAGTAAAACCCTTTTCAGCCATCTTTTCTGGTGTAGCCTGAGCAAGAAAGTCATTTGAGAGCGATATTATTAAGGCCAGTCTATAGTACAATACTTTTACAAACTGGTTTTCTGAAGTCCATTGGTGAAAATTCATATCCTGAATCCCCCCGTCTGTCCACGTAAGATGAGTTTCATCCGTTGTAATCTGCTGTGCTTTCCAATAAGCCCGCATATAACTGGTAAAACCTTCATCGTTCACTAAGGATAAATCGGCATCGCCAGCAGGACCATTTTGGCCTGTGAGCATATAAGCGCCGTAAACTTTTGCCATATACTGCTTATACGAATCTACATCAATAAAGGTAAAGTCTGCCACTAAGCCATTTTTAGGGCTTAAGTTCAAATCTGTACAACTAAACGCGACTGATGCGATCGTTAAAATAAATATTAATCTTTTCATCGTTTTTTAGTTTAGAAGTTTAAGTTTAAACCAACAATAAAATTAGTCGCTCTTGGAAATAGATTGTTGTCTATTCCATCACCAATTTCAGGGTTAGGGCCACTATATCCCGAAATTGTAAAAAGATTTTGAACAGTGCCATAAACACTAAGGTTCATCCAGTCGAGCTTCGAATAATTATAATTTAAGGTAATGTTATCTAAAACCACGAAAGTGGCATTTTCAACATAAAAATCAGACTTTAATTGACGTCTGCTATAACCCGTTTCGAGAACCGATTCATGGATATTATTGATTATACCTCCCTGGAATAGTTGCTCGTAGAAGCCATTGGCTGAGGCCGTATTATTATACACCTCGTTTCCAATATTACTTCTCAGCGTGAACGTTAATCCAAAGTTCTTGTAACGCATATTAGAGGTTAGTCCAATAATTACATCAGCGTCTGGCTTACCTGTTATTTGTAAATCATCTTCGTTAATAACGCCATCATCGTTTACATCCTGATAGGTTTCTCCGGCCAATGCTACGCCATTTGGGTCGCGTACATAGGTATAAAATGCATCGTAAGGCTGCCCTACTTTCCACACTTTAATTGTTTGTCCTACATCGCCACTAATTCCTCCAACATTAAGTCCAGGACCTTCTCCGCCACCAAAATTAAGCTTGGTAATGCGGTTCTTGTTCCAGGCTACATTGAAGAGCATGCTCCAATCAAAATCGTTGCGATCATAGAGAACTCCATTAATACCAAGTTCAATACCGCGATTATACATCTCAGCTACATTGGTTACTACAGCATCACTAACATTGGTAAAGGCAGGAACGGCAACCTCTGCAAGTAGCGCAGATGTTAACTTATTATAGAAATCGATGGTACCGGTTAAACGGTTATTTAGAATCCCATAGTCAATACCAACATTGGTTGTAGAAGTAGATTCCCAGCGGATTCCAGGATCAACACCTGTTGGACGAATCATATTATAAAAGGTATCGCCAAATTGGTATTGGGCAGTATTTGAACTACGGAAATAAAATTTCTCATAGCGGTAATCGCCAATGGCCTGATTTCCGAGCATCCCCCAACCAACTCTTAGCTTTAGGTTAGTGAATGTGTTTTGTAAACCACTCATAAATCCTTCTTCCAGCACTCTCCATCCTAATGCAACTGATGGAAATACACCATATCGGTTATCAGGACCAAAACGTGTTGATCCATCGTAACGAATATTAGATGTTAGTAAATACTTATCCTTGAATGAAAAATTAATTCTACCGTAAACTGCTTGAAGTTGATTTTCGACAGGGTTAATATTCCAAGGCTTCAATCGTTCCGGATCTATAATCGAAGGCTCGTAAAAACCATAAACATCGGTACTTATGTTTCCTCCTTCATAACCATAGCTCTCTTGTCCTACTTCCTGGTAAGAATATCCTGCCATAATCTCAAAATCTGAATCAATCCCTTCGAATCGTGTCTTGTATGACAAATACGGCTCAAGGTTAAACGTTTGAGCTTTGTTTGCACCTACATTCATATAACCCAAGCTATCTAAACCAGAAAGGTGAGTTGTTGGGCGGAAATACTGAATCTTACCATCTCTAAAATCAGCAGATGCGATTAAGTTAATCGATAAACCTTTTACAAAAGGAAGCTTATACTCAGCGTTTAAAGCCGTGAAGCTACGCCTAGTTTCTCCGAGGTTTTTAATTTGATCTAGTGTAGAGACTGGGTTTGCTGGTGCCAGGCCTTTTTGCCACTCCCAGTAACCTCCCCAGCGTGTGTTTTCAGTATCATAAACCGGTCTGGTAGGATCAAATGTTAAGGCTGTTCCTGTAACGTTATTACTAAAATTATCTTTTGTAAAGGAGATACGTTGCTGGAATGAAATAATCAGACTCTCGTCATAGGCTTTAGTCGTAAGTTTAACACTGGCACGCGTTATTTTATTCTGAGAGTACTTAACAACGCCATTATTAATCATATGATTAAAAGAAATCGCATAGCTTGTTTTTTCATTACCTCCGCTAAGTGAGATATTGTGGTTTTGGCTGGTCACAGCCTGTACTGCTTCATCGACCCAAACTGTATTTTCATCTCCCAGTAATGGAATGATCTGGGGCGCTTCATTATTTACTACAGTTCTGAAGTTTGATGGGCTCAAGAATCCAAAATCCATATTGGGATTCGAGAACGCATAGGAGCCATCGTAGGTAAGTTGTGTCTTACCCGACTTACCCGACTTTGTAGTAATGAGTACTACCCCGGCAGCGGCACGTGCACCGTAGATTGCTGAGGCAGACGCATCCTTTAGAATGGTCATGCTTTCTATATCAGAAGGGTTTATAAAGTTTAGGCCGTTTCTACCTCCACCATAACCTGATGCATCGAGGATGACACCATCTACCACATATAACGGTTCTTGTCCCCCGTTTAAAGAAGTAACTCCTCGTATTCTAATTTTAGATCCTCCTCCAGGCTCAGTGCTTGGCGTAATAGTTACACCGGCCACTTTACCTGATATAAGGTTTTCGGCACTTGCTATCTGACCTTTATTAAAGTCTTCGGTTTTTACAGTTGCAACCACACCGGTCACATCTTTGGCCTCCTGGGTACCGTATCCCACTACTACTATTTCAGCCAACTGTTGAATATCTTCGGATAAAGATATTGTGATGTTAGTTTGTGAACCAACAGTAACCTCCTGGGTAGCATAACCAACAAACGATACAACCAAAACTGCGTCCAGACCCGGACTAATTTTGAAATTACCATCAAAGTCAGTTATCACGCCGTTCTGAGTTCCTTTTTCGAGCACAGTTGCACCCGGTACGGGCTCACCATTAGTCGCATCCAAAACCTTACCTGTTACAACTCGGTCTTGAGCGTATGAGCCTAAAGAAAAAAGTAGCAGAGCGAACAGACCCATCATCCTAAAGCTGGGATCAATCCCCCAACTCCTCTTGTTCATTCTCTTGTGCGTTTCCATTTTATGTTATTTAATAGGGAATTAATTATCGTGAAATTAACTCTCTCCATCTGGCGAAAATTGCCTATTAAAACTACTAAGAATTTTGCAAGAATAAGCAGCTTACCCGCTGATAAACCACATTAGTGCAATGTGTGTCTTGGTAAATTTAGTTCTATAAGCTATATATTAAACGAAATTTTTAAAAGAAAAAAAGCTGCTCCAAACGGAGCAGCTTTCTAAATGTACTAACTAGTTTTTAGTTGATACTACTGAATATGCAACACCGTCATAACTTAAGACGATGGTATAATTACCAGCTTCTGATAAAACTATGTTATCTCCGCCTACAGCACCATCAGTACCTACATTAAGTGCCCAATCTTTACCCGCTCTGAATTTCCATCCATCGGTAGTAAAATCTCCTGTGATCGTATATGTTTCTTTTCCATCCACAATTGCTGGAGTTAAGGCAACATCTGGGTTGTTTCCATCGCTAGGCCATGCCATAGCAGGCGAGCCATCACCAACTGCGCCCCATCCGTCTTCAGACATTGTTGCGGTCCATGAAACTCCGTCATCAGAGGTTGCAAGAGTAATGTAATAATCGCCAGCTGCAGGAGGCGTAATATCTGCGCTTCCAAAGCTTAAATCAGAATCTGTAGTAGTTAATGTTCCTCCTAAGTTTGTATCCCAAGAGTCATTGATTCTAAACTTATATCTTCTCAATCCACCTGTGCCAGCATCGCTAGCTTCGTCAGCAAATGTAACAACGGTAGTCCATGTATACGTTCCATCAGATTCACCATTATACTGCATATCATAGTCTTTATCGAAACCAGAAGCGGTAACACTTCCTATTATTCCCCATTTCCACTCGTCAGGATCGAATGTAAGTTCTGGGGCATCACCAGTTCTTGTTAATGTACCCGATACACCTTCAATAGGATCCCAAGTAAAGGTCACTGTATAATTAGCACGCTCTGCAATTGGAATATTTCCAACTTCGTTACCCGCTGAAAGATTATCAATCGTACCACCATAGTTGGTAAAGAAAGAGTAACCATTTGCATTATCAAAAGCCATTAAAGGATCGATTCGACGATCAATCGCCCATCGACAGTTAAATCTAAATTTGAAAACGCCTACTTTCAAAGTAACATCTTCGATAGACCAGCTAGCACCTTCAGCACTAATTGTACCAGTCATTGGAGTATCATCACCCCATCCACCAGGAGTACCATCACCAATAATAGCAGCCGAAACTATTTCGTCGAATACTATTTCACTCATAGTTTCATCATAGGCAACTACATAAAGACCGTCACTAGGCACACTAAATGCAGCACCACCTTCGGTTGCATTAATTAAGCTGTATTCCGTAGTTTCACACTCTTCGTTGTCAGCAGAAGGAACTTCGGTAATACTGGTAATAGAACCCCCTAAAGTGGATCCAATTGCTTTTTCTGTAACCTCAACAATGTTGTAAGAACCTGCTGTTAGGTACACATAGTTTTGGTAGAATCCTTCACGACTCTGTGCTCCAAAATCCGGTGCATCCACCATAGCAACTTTTAATTGTTGTGTTGCCACAGGATCAACGTCCACCTTCGTGATGTAAAATCCATCCGCAACAGGAAGACCTTCTTTTTCTTCAACTACAGGATCTTCCTTACACGAATTAAATGCAAAGATCATCGTCATAGCCATAAGAAGATTCAATAATAAATTCGATTTCTTCATAACAATAAATTTTTAAAATTGGTTAATTAATAAGTAATACAAATGTTTAAATTTCATTCTGAGTAAATTGTATTTATTTATGATTTACCTCAGTTACCAAAAACATCAACAGACTAATCAAACAGGATCCTCGCTAATTTAGAAATCGAACTAAATTCGATTTCCAATTGAAAGTGCAATTTAATTTATTAACCAAGTATATAATGCCTATGTGCTCCGTTGAGCGCATTTTAGCTAAATCCCGTTTGATTTAGTCTATTGATACATTAAAGCTATAGAGTCCAAGGCTAACTACAAAAGAAATTTTCGACTTTTTTTAACGAAATCGTAACCGCAATCGATTGCGGAGCAAGCCCGTCAATTTTCATATTTTTTTTTTCAAGCATGGTAATATTGTAATAGTATTGGTTAATAGAAGCAAACTATTAATAAAATTATAATTGCATTATTCTAAGTTATATGATTAAATTAACTAAATCACATACTATTTCTTAGTCTTTTATATTTGCTGTGCGCAAGTGGGAAATAGTCATTGCTTTAAATCTTGCTTTAGAGGTGCTAAACCATAATTACTCAAGTAAAAAGCATTAGATTTGAAGTGTGAAAGCGCATATAACCATTAAAGATCTTGCCCGAGAACTCAATATTTCTCCCTCAACGGTTTCGCGCGCACTGAAAGATCATCCTGATATTAGCCCAGAGACAAAACAACTCGTTCAGGATTTAGCAACAAAACTGAACTATAAACCGAACCTCATTGCCCAAGGGTTAAGGAATAGTAAAACCAATACGATTGGTGTAATTGTGCCTGAACTTGTTCACTTTTTCTTTTCTACCGTCATTTCAGGGATTGAGAATGTTGCCTATGCAAGAGGATATAATGTAATTCTTTGTCAATCGGCAGAAACTTATGAACGAGAAGTAACAGATACGAAGGCGATGTGGAATAGCCGCGTAGACGGCATGATCGTATCTCTATCTCGCGAGACCACTGACTTTTCTCATTTTCAGGAGTTAATCGATGAAGGATTGCCTATCGTAATGTTTGATAGAGTTACTGATGTGCTAAAAACAAGTCAGGTTGTTGTCGATGATTATATGGGTGCGTACAAAGCTGTTGAACTTCTTATTAAAAAGGGATGTAAAAAAATAGTGCATTTAAGAGGTCCTGAAAATCTCGATATTTCCAAAAATCGCACACAAGGTTATATAGATGCACTCGTCGCACATAACATACCGGTGGATCAGGATCTTATCATTCCATGCATTGCTGGCGCTTATGAAGAAAGTCAACAAATATCAAAAGATATATTTCAACGATATCCGGATATTGATGGTTTTTTTGGAAATAACGATATGGCTGCTTTGGGAGCAATTCTTGCCATGCAAGAACTTGGAATAAATATTCCCGATCAGGTAAAAGTAGTTGGTTTTAGTAATTGGCAATTATCGAACTTAATAAAACCAAGGTTAACTACTGTTTCTCAAGCAGGATATGAGATGGGTCAGGAAGCTGCAAGTATAGTTATAGACGAAATTGAAGCTAAAACGCCTCCTCCGCAGATAAAGAAAGTTGTAGGCACAACATTGATAGAGCGCGATACCACCTAAAATTCTTCTATTTTTTTCCTGAGAATATAGATCAAGCAAAAACTGCAATCGTTTGCGGTTTACCCACTATCCTTTTGCGTGATTTTTTTTCAAAAAGTTACGCAATCGATTGAAACAGCTTCGGATTAACAGAAACCGATATTTTTTACTCAGTTCTTATCCTGCATAACGCATGCCGTTTTTTAGAGATACACGAATCGGTTATTTTAGTATCGCAATTTGACCTTCATTGTGGAAGCAGTGTATTGTTCTTTTTTAACCAAAATCCTATGGCTCTTGTGATGCCAAGGTTGATTTATAATTAACTTAACACACAAGTAAAAATGAAGATACAATGTATTGCCTCGTATGGACTGGCAATTATTTCGCTGTTATTTACCTCTTGTAATAATAATAATAAGGATCAGATTCTTCTTGAATCCAATCACAATCTGGTTGGAATAGCTACACCTATTAATTTACAGCCAGGAAAAACAATGGTTCCTGTTGAAGATTACTTTATAAATCCTCAAATCATTGATTCTGTTCGCTACACGAATGGTTCAGCAGAAATGAGTAACGATAAAAAAACTTTATTGTTAGAAAACACTTCAACGGAGCCTATTGGGAAATTAAAGGTTTATTCTGGAGATACGATATTTAGTTTATTAACCAAATCTTCTGACAAACAAGAAATAGTATTTCAGTTCAAAGACAAGGAAAAAATATTCCAAAAGGTTCAGGTTAAAGGCGACTTTAACGAATGGAACCCGCAGCTTGGAGAATTATCCTATAGCAATGGTCTATGGAAGACTAGTTTTTGGCTTTCGCCAGGTCAATTTCAATATAAATATGTGTTAGATGGGGCTGAGGCCCTTGATCCCATAAATTTAGATTCTATTAGTAACAGCTTTGGTGCATTTAATTCTGTAAAAACGGTCCAGCGCCATTCAGAAGTTATCCCTTCTCTAGCAACCCTCTCCTATACTGACAATACCATAACGTTGGAAACTGAAGATCTGACCACGGTGGTGGTACTTTGGCAAAATCAGGAGATCACAGAGAGCTCGTCACTTCGCGATGGGGAACTCGCAATTCGAATACCCCAAGTGGCTAGCAAGCTAGATCGAAGCTTTATACGGGTTATTGGCTCCAACGATTCAAACATAAGTAACGACATATTGATTCCGCTAGAAAAAGGCAAAGTAGTTGCGTCGCCGAATCAGCTCAATCGATCCGATTGGCATGCCAGTACCTTGTACTTTATGATGGTGGATCGATTTAATAATGCGAATAAGGCAAATGATGCTCCTTTAAATATTCCAGAAGTACACCCCAGAGCCGATTATTACGGTGGCGATATTGCGGGAATAACAGCGAAAATTAAGTCTGGGTATTTTCAGGAACTGGGAATTAACTCGATCTGGCTCTCACCAATTGTTCAAAATCCAGAGGGGCCATACGGCCTTTATCCTAAGCCTAAAACACAGTTTTCGGCCTATCATGGGTATTGGCCTACTTCATTCAGTAAGATAGACTATCGCCTAGGGGACCCCGATGAATTAAACGAATTGGTAACCCTTGCACATGAAAACAACTTAAATGTATTAATAGATTTTGTTGCCAATCATGTGCATGAAGAACATTGGGTTTACAAAGAACACCCCGATTGGGCTACTGAGTTATACCTCCCGGATGGAAGCCTAAACACCGAGAAATGGGATGAATATCGGCTTACCACATGGTTCGACACCCATCTTCCTACCCTTGATTTAATGAATCCAGAGCTAACGGATATGCTTACCGACTCTGCCGTTTTTTGGATAAAAGAGTATGACCTAGACGGTTTCAGACACGATGCCACTAAGCATGTACCTGAATTCTTTTGGCGTGAACTGACTAAAAAACTTAAAAAAGAGGTTATCATACCAGAAAACAAAATAATCTATCAAATTGGCGAAACGTACGGTAGCCGCCCATTGATTGCCAGCTATGTTAGTACCGGCCAAATGAATGCTCAGTTCGACTTTGGCGTTTACGATGACGCACTGCCTTGTTTTGTAAAGGACGATGTTTCGTTTGACAGACTTCAAACTTCTATTAATGAATCATTCAAATATTACGGCAATCATCACCTTATGGGGAATATTACTGGTAATCAAGATAAACCAAGATTTATGGCTTATGCCGGAGGAGACCTAACTTTTGAAGAAGACAGTAAACTGGCCGGTTGGACTCGTAAAATAGAAGTTACAAACCCACTGGGCTACGATAAGTTAAAAATGTACTTAGCATTTAACTACACCATTCCCGGAATACCAGTAATATATTACGGTGACGAAATTGGCATGACAGGTGCGAATGATCCCGATAACCGCCGTCAGATGAGGTTTGACTTGGAAAATCCAGAAGAAATTGAAGTAAAAGGCACGGCCTCACGGCTAGCAAAACTGAGAACTTCGAACCTAGAATTTATCTTTGGAGATTTTGAGTGGCTTAATGTTTCGGAAACAACACTAGCCTACGCTCGAACATATTTTGGCGACATCTCTATTGTTGTCTTTAACAAATCCAGCGTAGCAAATACCGTACAACTTGAATTGCCACAACGGTTTTTAAATACAGCGCTGGTAGATGATACCCAGGATGAAATCCAAAATAATAATGGGTTTATTTCTTTAGATCTCGAACCTTATAGCTTTCAAATAATTCAATCCAAGTAAAATGAATAAGTTAATACCAACACTACTTCTAATTAGTTTTTTGTTTGCTTGCTCCAAACCAAAAGAGAGCGCGCAGACTATCGACTTTCCTGAACCGAGCGAAGTGCCGGAATGGTCGAAAAATGCAACGATATATGAAGTCAATATTAGACAGCATACAGCAGAGGGCACAATAAATGCATTTGCCGAACAACTACCAGAATTAAAAGCACTCGGCGCAGATATTCTTTGGCTTATGCCCATCTTTCCCATCAGTGAAAAATTTCGGAAGGCCGATCAAAAGACGTTAATCGAAGAAATTGATCCAACTGAAAGGTTTAAATACCTAGGCAGTTATTATGCTATTAAAGATTATAAAGCAGTAAACCCTGATTTAGGCACGAATGAGGATTTTAAAATTTTTGTGGAAAAGGCTCATGCCATGGGCATGAAGATTATCCTCGATATTGCCGCTAATCATACCGGGTGGGACCATTCGTGGGTAACTGAACATCCTGAGTATTACACGAAAATAGAAAAAGGTATAACGCCCTGGAAGCCGGAATGGATGAAGGCACACCCTGAGTTTTATGAATTCCTTATTGAAAATCAGATGACCTACCCTATTGAAGGAGGTGAAACAGATTGGTGGGACACAGCCGACCTTAATTACGATAATGAAGACCTCAGAACAGAAATGATAGGTGCACTA
>CBDUMS010000001.1:0-102077 GCA_965368405.1 uncultured Cyclobacteriaceae bacterium | reverse complement strand
TGCTTTTAAATTGCAATAAGTACACTTATTATCCTGTATATAATATGAAAGAAATAATACGTTTTGAGCTAAATGGTAGACCCGTTGAACTCAACGCCGAAAGTGAAGATTCCCTGCTCTGGGCTATTAGAACAAATCTTGAACTAACAGGCACCAAATATGGCTGTGGATTAGGAGAGTGCGGAGCATGTACCGTTCTAGTCAATGGGAAAGCTCAACGATCATGTATGTTAACCTTAGATTTTATTCAAGGCAAAAAGGTGACAACTATAGAAGGGTTGGCTGATAATGGCAGCCTTCATCCGGTGCAGCAAGCTTTTATTGATAACGATGCCATGCAATGTGGCTATTGCACATCTGGCATGATCTTAAACGCTTACAGTTTACTATTGGAAACGCCAGAACCTTCGGAACAAGAAATTGTAGAGGGTATGGAAGAGAATCTATGTCGATGTGGTACTTATAATAGAGTAATTGCGGCAATTAAACAGGCAAGTAAAGAAATGAAAGGCGTACGATTATGAAAACAGCATTAAAGTCAAATATAGATCTGGATAAACGAAATATACCCTCTGGTTTAAGTAGACGGTCATTTTTGAAACGAATGGGTGGCGGACTTGTTATCGCTGTTTCACTCAGTGATTTTTCGATGCTGCAGGCAGCCGTTGCTCAGGAATTGCCTAAAGACCTTAACGCATTCTTGAGAATTGGTCCGGATGGACGCGTAAGCTGCTTTACAGGCAAGATAGAAATGGGACAGGGAGTGAATACTTCATTGGCTCAAATGATTGCTGAGGAATTAGATGTTACCGTTGATGATGTAGATATGGTGATGGGCGATACTGATCTATGTCCCTACGATCGTGGCACATGGGGGTCATTAACAACCCGGGTATTTGGACCTGCCCTGCGCTCAGCCGGTGCAGAAGCTCGTGCAGTATTATTAGAAATGGCAGCGGAGCATCTGGGAGAACCAAAAGCTTCGTTATCTGTAGAAAATGGAATTGTTCAAAAAACTGGTTCACCCGATAAAAATGTTAGCTATGCAGCATTAACTCAAGGGAAGAAAATTATTAAATCACTTCGAGAGAAACCTGCATTAAAGAAACCAGAAGAATTTAAGATAATAGGTAAGCCTTATAAACGCATGGATGCGCTAGAAAAGGTGACAGGCAGCGCTAAATATTCCGGCGATATTCGTATCGATGGAATGCTGTATGCAAAGATCTTGCGCCCACCTGCTCACGGTGCGAAACTTGTGAGTGTTGATACCTCAGGTGTTGAAGGTCTTGAAGATGTTGTGCTCGTTAATCAGGATGATATGATTGCAGTATTACATCCTCATCCTGAAGGAGCTGAACGAGCCATCAGAAAAATTGATGCCAAATTCGAGACTCCGCCAGCAAAAGTTAACGACCAGTCGATATTTGATTATTTGGTAGAAAACGCCGGCAGCAGTCGTATCCGAGAAGAAAAAGGAAATCTTGCTAAAGGAAAGGAAGCATCTGCGAACCTTGTAGAGTCGAAATTCTTCGATGGCTATGTGGCGCATGCACCTATAGAAACGCATACAGCCATTGCCTATCCAGAAAAAAGCAGGATGGTCGTTTATGCTTCAACGCAAAACCCGTGTGGGGTTAAGGCCGAAGTAGCTCGATCGCTGGGTATGGCCGATGATGATGTCCTGGTTAAGCAGGTGCTGGTTGGCGGTGGCTTTGGTGGAAAGTCGAAAAATAAGCAAGCTGTAGAGGCTGCGAAGCTGGCCAAAATCACAAAGAAACCAGTTCAAGTGGCATGGAGCAGAAAAGAAGAGTTTTTCTACGATTCCTACCGGCCGGCAGCGGTTGTAGATATTAAAGCTGGAATTGATAAAGAGGGTAAAATTGCGTTCTGGGATTACGGGACTTATTTTGCAGGATCCAGAGGGTCGGATATTTGGTATAATATTCCAAACCATAAAGTTGTTTCATACAGTGGTAATAGAAATGGTCCGGCCGTACATCCCTTTGCTACAGGTTCTTGGCGTGCCCCAGGAAATAATACCAATAGCTTTGCGCGTGAATCTCAGATTAATATTTTGGCAGAAAAAGCTGGAATGGATCCGCTCGAATTCAGACTAAAGAATCTTACCGACACCCGCATGATTCGCGTGCTAAAAGCATGTGCTGAAAAATTCGGTTGGCAATCTGGAAAAACACCGAGTGGTAAGGGCTATGGAATAGCATGTGGTACAGATGCTGGAACTTATGTTGCCGAGATGGCAGAGGTGGAGGTAGATAAGTCTACCGGCGAGGTGAAAGTGAAGCGTGTAGTTTGTGCTCAGGATATGGGGTTGGTTATTAATCCGCAAGGAGCAAACTTACAGATTGAAGGCTGCATCATCATGGGATTAGGATACTGTTTAAAGGAAGATATTGAGTTTGAAGGGGGCGATATCAAAAACAAGAGCTTTGGGAAGTACGAACTTCCTAAGTTTTCCTGGGTGCCTAAAATTGAAACAGTTCTTATTGATGCTCAAGATGAACCAGCGCAAGGTGGCGGTGAGCCGGCCATTGTAATAATGGGCGGACTAATGGCCAATGCGATCTATGATGCCATAGGAGTAAGAATGTATCAGCTACCTATGTCGCCAGCTCGAATTAAAGCGGCGTTGGTATAAGTTGATTGTATGACCTGAGATCTTAATTGTGCAATTTTGGGGAAGATTTGCGTTATTTTTAGACATTTAGCCTAAACAATAACTTTGTGCTCAAAATAAAAAGTCATCATCGATAGTTGTTCGATATTTGCTCATTAGCTCAACGGATAACTTTTTATGCAAAGCATACCTTCTTATATCACAGAAAGTAAATCAAGCGATGCTGTCTTTGCTACCAAAATTGAGCAGTTGAAGCATAAAAAAAATGCTGTAATCCTTGCTCATTATTATCAGGAAACGGCGATTCAGGATATCGCAGATTTTATTGGTGACAGCCTGGAATTATCTAGAAAAGCTTCGCAAATCGATGCAGATATAATAGTTTTTGCGGGAGTGCATTTTATGGCCGAGACAGCTAAAATTATTAATCCAGACAAAAAAGTTCTCGTACCAGATTTAGAGGCTTCTTGTTCGCTTGCAGAATCATGCCCTCCGGAATCGTTTGCTGCCTTCAAAGAAAAGCATCCAGACCATAAGGTTGTAACCTATATTAACTGTTCAGCCGAGATTAAAGCTCTAAGTGATATAGTGTGCACCTCCTCAAATGCAATCCAGGTTATCAATTCAATCCCAGACGAGGTACCAATAATCTTTGCTCCGGATCGAAACCTGGGAGAGTATCTTATTAAACAAACAAACCGTGATTTACTGCTTTGGGATGGTGCTTGCATGGTTCACGAAGCATTTGCATTAGATAAAATATTAGAATTACATAAGGCCAATCCAAATGCTGAATTTATTGCTCATCCAGAGTCTAGGCCCGAAATTCTTGCGCTTGCATCTTATATTGGATCTACCTCCGGGATAATCAACTATGTAAAAAATAGTCAGCGATCTGAATTTATTATTGCCACCGAAGCAGGGATTCTTCATGAATTGCACAAGGAAGCACATGATAAGAAGCTAATAGCTGCTCCTTCCATAGAAGATAATACCTGCTCTTGCTCTGAATGTTATTTTATGAAGATGAACACGATGGAAAAGCTATATAACTGCTTAGCAAACGAACTACCGGAGGTTGAAGTGCCCGATAACATTATTAAAAGAGCAATTTTGCCAATTAATAGAATGCTTGAGTTGACCTAGTATGGAGCTACATTATAATTTCCTGAGACACGAAATGCTTCTCATACAGCTCCTGGAATCCTTTAGTGCTAATTGTAAAAGACCTGTCACCTTGTTCAAATACCAGTGATTCAGAGTCCATCATTTCTAATAAACGGTTGATATCATCAGCTTCATAGTCAATATCAAAAATCAGCCCGTCGTAACAACTAAACACCTCCAAATCACCTTCGGCTGTTGTAACCGTTACGGAGTCACTTCCAGAATAATTACCAAAAGCCAGAGTGAAGACTTCCTTGTAACCACCAGAAATCAAATCTTCTATATTCGAGAAATTAATTGAGGCCGTTTGCATATCTCCAGTAAGAAATTCGCCCTGAATTTCTAGTTTCACCCCGTTTTCTTTACCATAGGCGTCAATAAACGGTTTAGCAACCCATTCATTCTTAAGTTCCTGGCTCGTACAACTTAACACGGCGAAGAAGAGGAAAAAGATAATTTTGGTGTTCGGCATTGCTAATGAAATTCTCATACGACTTCAATTATCGGTAAGCACATAAATATAAACTTTAAGGTACTACATTCTCAGCTTTCAGAAAAGTAATCCGGTTGAGTTTAGCAGACAATAAAATTGATTCAAAAATTAGGGTTACAAAATCGGCTTTTTAATGATTAATGAAAGAAAATCACGGCTAAAGCAGCTATCTTTAGGGCTTATTTTTATCGATGCGTTATATCTTTCTCATATTTGGTTTTTTTGCCGTGCTAGACGTTTCCGGTCAGGTGCAAGCGCCGAAATATGGTAATGAATTTCTTGCAATTGGTGTTGGTGGAAGAGCTCTGGGCATGGGTAACGCGCACGTAGCGATAGCCAATGACGCAACGGCAGGATATTGGAACCCGGCAGGGCTAATTGATCAGTCCAATAAATATGATTTAATCTTGCAACATGGCGAGTATTTTTCTGGTATTGCTAAGTACGATTATTTGGCATTTAGTACAAAACTAGACTCAGTTAGTGCATTAGGTTTTTCTGTCATCCGTTTTGGCATTGATGATATTCCTGATACCCGATTTTTATATGATGCGAATGGGGCAATTAACTATGATAATGTTCGGTTTTTCACGGCCGCCGATTATGGGTTTGTATCCAGTTATTCCAGAAAAATAAATTGGTTAGGAGGCCTGCAACTGGGAGGAAATTTTAAAGTGATCTACCGCAAAGCTGGTGATTTTGCCCAAGCCTGGGGCTTTGGTTTAGATGTTGGTGCCAAGCTCAAAGTGAATAAATGGTCTTTTGGAGCAGTGTTTCGTGATGTAACCGGAACCTTTACTGCCTGGAGCCATAACACCGATGCCATCAGCAATGTTTTTACACAAACGGGTAATGAGATACCCCAGAACGCTGTTGAGCTTACCGTACCAAGACTGATCCTTGGCGCCGGATATACATTCGAGATTAAGAAGTTTAGTTTCCTAACGACCATCGATATGGTATTTACTTTCGATGGTAAACGCAACACCTTGGTCAAATCGAATTTTGCCTCGATAGACCCTAACTTTGGTTTGGAAGTGGACTACGGCAAGATGGCCTTTCTGAGATTCGGCATTAGAAATATTCAGCAGCTGCAGGATTTTGACAAGAATACCTACATGATCCTCGAGCCTACTTTTGGTTTGGGCTTTCATTATAATATAATCTCAATAGACTATGCCCTTACCTCGGTTGGCCCACAAACCCGATCGCTTTATTCTCATATTTTTTCTGTTCGATTAAATTTTGATGGAAAGCAATGAGAAAACTGATCTACATACTATTCTTCCTGCCTGTGGTTGGCTTTTCCCAACCTTATGGCGATGAATGGATCAACTACAATCAGGAGTATTATAAAATCAATGTGCCCGATGATGGAATCTATAAGATCGATTATAACAGACTTCAAGCCGTTGGTTTTCCTGATATCGACCCTCGAAATATTCAACTTTTCAGAAGAGGACAGGAGGTGGCTATTGAGGTTAGTGGAGAAGGAGATGGTAGTTTCGACCCCGCAGACTATATCCAGTTTTACGGGCAAAAGAACGATGGTGAATTAGATGCATCATTGTATATAGATCCCGCATTTCAGCCGCATCAATACGAGAGTTTATATGCCGATTCTTCAGCCTATTTTCTTACCTATAGCAGTGCTAGTTTTGGCAAGCGTATGAGCATAGTGCCAAGTTCTACAGGCACACCTCCAGACGATTTTGTCTTCAAAGAATTAGTATCGGTTATTTTCGAAAAGAATAAATTTTCTACGGGTTTAACCGTCGGTACCAATTCAAGCTTAACCCAATTCGATCATGGGGAAGGCTTTACCGGACCCGAAATTATTGAAATCGGCAGGCCTAATTATAATTACACGCTGGAAGGCATCACCGCTCCGAATATCGCCGGACCCTTACCTGAATTAGAATTACTGCTCGTAGGCAGAAACTCAGAAAACGTCCATACAGTAGAAGTTTTGGTGGGCCCCAATTATTCCAGCCTTACGTCATTAGGGGTATATAACTTCTCAAGTTATTCTACCCTGAAAATCGCAAATAACATCGCTTGGAGTGATATAAATGCGAGCGGCCAGCTTGCAATTAGGGTATCGGTAATTGATGATGGGGGAGATCGAAGTAGAGTTTCTATGTCCTATGCAAAGTTGAAATACGCCCGACAAACCGATTTGAACAATGCAACCTTTAGTTCGTTCGAAACACAAGTAAGCGTTGGAGTGAAAACACTTTTATTTACAAATACAACTACAGGAAGCGAGGTTTTTGAAGTTACGAATCCTTTTAATGTTCAGAAAGTACCAGATACCGATGTTAATAGCGCTACTATTAGCTGTGGGTTTGGCTCAACAGCCACCCCGCGCAGACTGGTTGTTGCTGAGGGTTCTGATCTATTCTCAATTCGAAAAGTAGGGCTAAGAGAAATTATCCCTCAGAACCACGATTACATTATTATTAGTCACCCTCGAATAATGAAATCAGCTGGTGGTTATCCAGATATTGTAAAAGAGTATGCTGGTTATCGTGCAACACAAGCTGGTGGAGCTTACGATACCCTCATCGTAGATATTACCCGACTTTACAACCAATATAGTTACGGACAGCCAACTCCATTGGCCATCTATAACTTCATGGCAGATATGGTTCAAAATGGTGATCCTAAATTCTTGTTTTTAATTGGGAAAGGACTGGATTTAAGATATCGTTACCATCGAAGAGACTCTTCGATATTTCTCTATAAAGACCTCGTTCCAACTGCAGGTTCACCGGGATCAGATCTTGTCTTTTCGGTAGGATTGGGATCGAATCCTAATAGTTTCGCAGTGCCAACGGGTAGGCTAAGCGTAATGACACCTCAGGAAGTACTCAGTTATTATAATAAAGTTACAGAGATCGAGGCCACTCCTTACGATGCCTTATGGCGCAAGAACTTACTTCATTTAAGTGGGGGTAATTCTGCTTCCGAACTCTCGGTGTTTAAAGAGTATGTCGATGGCTTTGAGGCAATAGCAGGTGATCATTTTCTAGGAGGTGAAACTGCTACGATATCAAAGGCGACAACAGCATCCGTTGAGTTTATCAATGTATCGAAGGAGGTAAATGATGGAGTTAATATAATTACTTTTTTTGGTCATTCAGCCCCCGATGTTATTGATGTAGACATTGGAAGAGTATCGGATCCAGTAAATGGCTATGACAATAAAGGGAAATATCCCCTTATTCTTATGAATGGATGTAATACGGGTAACATATATGACAATCAATTCATTTTTGGGGAAGATTGGATTTCAACCGCCAATAAAGGAGCCACGGGCGTTATTGCTCACAGCTCGTATGGATATCCGGTACTACTTAAAGCGTGGACAGATGCATTTTACTCTTACGCTTATGCTGATTCATTATTTATAGAAAAGTCTATCGGTGAGATAATGTTAAAGAGTAGTGAGGCTGTACTTGCCCTTTCACCTTCGGATCCCAATTACCTTCTCCTAACACAAGCGCAACAAATGGGCTTACAAGGCGACCCCGCGGTGAAGATATTTGGCACCAATATTCCTGATTTTGAACTTTCTGCGACTAATGTGGAAGCAATTGGTCTTACTCAGAATGGTATCACCTCGGACGCGGACTCGTTTGCAATAGCACTGGGAGTACAAAATTTCGGGGCTTTTATAAAGGATAGCCTCAGAGTTTTTGTCCGTAGAACCTTGCAAGATGGTTCTTTAGTAGATTATGATACTATTGCTTATCCTCCTCCCAGGTATATAGATACGCTGGTTTATACTATTGATAATAGGATTGCCAATAATGAAGGAAATAATAGTTTTGAGATAAGACTTGATCCTGGAAATTTAATCGATGAGCATGATGAGTTTAATAATAATGTGACCTACAGTTTGTTTCTGCCGATTGCAGGAACCATAAACCTAAACCCTGCCTCATATTCGATTTCGAATCAACAAGTAATAAATCTAGCGATTCAGTCTGGCAATACGCTGGCAGAAAGCAGAGGTTATCTAATTGAATTAGATACCGTTGTAACATACGATAGTCCATTTTATCAATCAATGCTGGTTAATGGAACAGGTGTTCAGACCTGGGATGATTTAAGTCTAACAACAAGGGATAGCACGGCCTATTATTGGCGTAGTAAGTATGAGGTAATTAACCCTAATGAGGAGGATACCTGGAGTGAGAGCAGTTTTTCTTTCATCGATAATGGTAGCCCTGGCTGGGCTCAGCTAGACTTTTCACAAATCGTGAAAAGTCAGTTTTCTGGACTAATTCCTGACGAGAATACCAAGTCGATTAATTTTCTGGAGACAAGTCTGCCGGTAGAGGTAAAAGTACATGGCGCAAGCAGCCCAGATTTCAGCTTTATAGATACTGAGCTAATTATTGATGGACTTCCTTTTATCCTACAACCAACCTATTCATTGTGCGATAATAATAAGCTGAATATTGTTGCCTTCAATAAGGAAAACGCCGCTCCCTATGCGCCTATTCCAGGGAATCAAACAGATGACTGGACCTGCGGTAGATCTCCTCAGGTTATTAACTCGTTTAATAATGGTGTGTCATTAGACCAAATATTAGATGCTATACCCTCTGGCGACAGGGTGATTATTTTTACCACCGGAAACTTCGATTTCGCGTCCTTAGACCCCGCACTCATTGGTAGGCTAGAGGCAATGGGAGCCTCGGGAGCTGTATTGGCCGCAAAGGCGCCCGATGAACCTTATATCCTTGTTGGCTTTAATGGTGCCGGCGCTGGAAATGCTTATGCCGAAATAATCGCAGATCCCGGACTAGGTCAACCAACAAATGAACAGACGATTTCTTTTTCGGGAGAAATAACCGGTGTTTTTGCAAATGGATCAATATCATCTCTTGATATTGGGCCTGCAGTTTCCTGGGATAAAGTATCCTTTAACATGAAAAATGTTGATCCAGCTGATAGCTATACTATTGATATCATCGGGAAAGATTTTGCTGGAATGGAGACCTTGATTTTCAGCAATGTTCCATCTTCCGAAACTGATTTAAGTACTATAGATAGTGAAGCTTATCCCTATATCAGACTCAAACTCAATGTTTCTGATGAACAGAATCTTACTGCCCCACAATTAAGCAGCTGGATCGTGAATTACGAACAGCCCGCGGAGGGGTATATCTATTTTCTTGATAATAATGTTTCTGGCGGATTAAGTAATACCTTACAGGAAGGAGACAGCATTAATTCTCACTTTGCATTTGTGAACATCACCGATAAGAGCTTCTCCGACTCGCTTAGTGTACACTATAAAGTCTTTAATACAGATCAGCGAAAATTAATGGCTGACTCGCTGAAGATCCCTGCACCACTGCCGCGCGATACTAGTATAATTGCCCTGAATATTGGCACCCGAGGTCTGGTTGGAATGAATAATCTTGAAGTATCGGTTAATCAGCAAATAATTCCAGAGCAGGTGTACCAAAATAATAACCTAAACCTGGAAGATTATTTTCTTGTTAATCGAGATGACGCGAATCCTATTCTGGAAGTGTCGTTCGACGGTGAGTATATTTTTGATGGTGATATCGTTTCGCCAAATCCGAATATCCGGATTATTATGCGCGATGAAAATCAATTTTTATTGAAAAATGATACTACAGGCATCGATATTTTTCTGAAAAGGCCCTGCGAACAATGTAATTCTGAAAGAGTTTCGTTATCAGGAGGTGACATTAACTGGACGGCAGAAACTAGTGATAACCCATTTACCATTGACTATACCCCCAAAGAATTAGTAGACGGCGTATATGAGCTTTCTGTTCAGGTTCAGGATGCCAGTGGTAATCCATCCGGTGAGGGGCCATTTCTGATTCATTTCGAAGTCATCAATCAATCAACTGTAACGAATTTTTATCCTTACCCGAACCCATTCTCAACTAGTGTGAGATTTATATTTACCCTTACTGGCAATGAAGTTCCTGATCAAATGATGATTCGAATATTTACAGTTTCGGGTCGTGTTGTACGCGAAATTACCCAAGATGAATTAGGCCCTCTTCGAATAGGTAATAATGCTACGGAATATGCATGGGATGGAAGGGATGAATATGGTGACCAACTGGCGAATGGGGTCTATCTCTATAAAGTCTATATTAAGCAGAACGGTCAGGATGTAGAGTTGAGGCCATCCTCGGGTGACCGAGGATTTAAGAATGGTTACGGTAAGATGTACTTACTGCGATAGGCCTGAATAAGGTAAATATTCTAACCGCTCATCCCTATGGCTTTCTACAACAACAGGCAATACATTAGCTTTGACTCATTAAGTATAGGTTGAAATGAAAAAGCTGATTCTGTTCTCGGTTCTATCGCTATTGAGTGCAAACTTAACAGCACAACAGCTTTTTATTAAGGATGCCACGACCTTGCAGGCCATCCCCGATGTACTTGTTATGGGGTCTGGAACTGCCGAAATTTCTGATATATCTGGTCGCGTAAATCTAGAAAAATTCAGCACTGGCGATTCCTTGTTATTTCAACACCCAAGTTACTACTCCTTGACATTATTGCTAACTTCCATGACTGATGACTTGGAGGTATTACTAACCGAGAAAAGTATTAAGCTCGATGAGATCGTAGTTTCTGTCAGCCGATGGGCGGAATCTTCTTCGGAATTCCCGAATAAGGTTATCGGGGTAACGGCCAAAGACATTGCTTTCTCAAGCCCACAGACTTCCGCCGATGCCCTAATGCAGACAGGTGAGGTATTTGTACAAAAAAGTCAATTAGGAGGCGGCAGCCCAATGATACGCGGGTTTGCCGCAAATCGAATTTTACTTACTGTAGATGGAATCCGTTTGAACAATGCCATTTATAGAAGTGGCAACCTGCAGAATATTATTTCTGTGGATGCCAATAGCCTCGAGCGTACCGAGGTGATTTTTGGGCCTGGGTCGGTACAGTATGGAAGTGATGCATTAGGCGGAGTAATTAATATGATGACAAAAGAGAGCAGATTTGTTAGTAGCGAACCAGATGTTGCAGGATCGGCATTTCTGCGCTACTCTTCCGCAAATAACGAACGTACTGGGCATGTCGATATGCGCTATTCGGGTTTAAAATTCGCCTCGGTTACCAGTATTAGTTATAGTGCGTTCGATGATTTAAAAATGGGCACGAATGGAAGAAGCGAATACCTGAGACCCGAATACGTAACATCAATAAATGGAAGTGATGTTGTAATTGCCAATGACAATCCTGACAAACAAGTATTTACAGGCTTCAAAATGTTTAATTTCATTCAAAAACTGAAGTATAAACTGGCTGAAAATCTTGTGGCCGAAGCCGGGTTTTATTACAGCAATACTAATAATATACCTCGATACGATAGGCTAATTCAGTATCAGAACAATACCCTCCGATATGCGAACTGGTATTATGGCCCTCAAGAATGGTTGATGACAAAACTAGATCTCCTTTACGCTGGTAAAAACAAAATCTTTGATATTGCAAAGCTTCAGATTGCCTACCAATCAGCCAAGGAAAGCAGGCATGACCGTAATTTCGGCTCAGATATTCGTAGAAATAGATTTGAAGCAGTGGATGTATTTTCGATAAATGTTGACTTCACAAAACCGTTGAATGAACTACATCATATCTACTATGGGATAAATCTAGGGTTTAATAACGTTGCTTCGCGTGCATTTGAGCTGAACCTGACAACAGGCGCAAGCAGCACTTCAGCCACGCGTTACCCAGATGGCTCTACCTATAATAATTATGCAGCTTATTTAAACTATGAATTCAAGGCTTCAGAGCGATTCAATTTTCTAGCAGGATTACGGTATAGTCTTTTTGCACTACGCGCAACGTTTGACACTAGCTTTTATCCCTTTCCCTTCGCTGAGACAAACCTTAGCCCTAGTGCACCGAGTGGAAGCATTGGCTTTGTTTATACTATAAAACCCGAAACTGTTTTGCGCGTAAATGTTTCTACAGCTTTTAGAGCACCAAATATTGATGATATTGGGAAAGTATTCGATTCTGAACCGGGCAATGTGGTTGTTCCTAATCCCTTATTAAAACCTGAATATGCGTATAATTTCGATGTTGGGGTTTCGCAAAATTATGGTGATAACATCCAGGTTGACCTAACTGGATTTTATACCTACTTGGATAATGCAATGGTAAGACGTGATTATAGTTTCAATGGACAGGATTCAATAATTTATGACGGTGAACTCAGTAAGGTTCAAGCTTTGATTAATGCGGGTAGTGCTTTCCTTTTTGGTTTCAACGCCAAGCTTCTGATTGACTTTTCACAAAACTGGTCACTCATATCAACCTTAAATTATACGCAGGGTAGAGATGACGAAAACTTGCCACTGCGTCATGTAACACCAACCTTTGGCGCCACTCATCTGGTTTATAAAAACAAGCGAATCCGGCTAGATCTTTATTCTGATTATAGCGCAGGTTTTACCTTTAATGAGCTAGCCCCAGATGAACAGGCGAAACCGCATATCTACGCAATAGATAGTGATGGGTTGCCATTTTCACCAAGTTGGGTGACATTAAACTTCAAATCTGTATGGCAGGTTTCTAAAAAGGTTCAAATTAATCTTGGACTCGAAAACTTCTTAGATAATCGTTATCGAACTTATTCGAGTGGCATTGTTGCTCCAGGGCGTAATATTATTATTGGACTTAAAGGCCAGCTATAAAGCCTATATTTTGGGATTAAATTAATATTAATTTGAACCTTTTTTATGTATGATTGCGAAACCAAAAACTTGCTTATATTTACCTAACTTATGACCAAGTATTACTATTAATGACAACTCGACAACAAGCTTTATTATATCTCACGCATTTATTGGTCTACTCAGATGGCGAATACGATGATGATGAAAAAATCGCCATTAGGGCAATTTGCGAGAAGGAAGGCGTATCGGATGAGGACTATAGAGCCTTTGGCTTAAAGTCCTTAGAAATGACCGAACGTGAGATGTTCGACGGTGGTGTCGATTTACTTGAAGATTGCTCTGATGAGGACAAGATGGCCGTATGTGTCTGGCTCTATAAACTTTCTGAGGCCGATGGTTTAGTACATGCTAAGGAGGTTAGATTTCTATTATATTCTCTAAAAAAGGTACACGTTGACTTTGAAGAAGTCAAAAAAGCTGCTTCACAAGTACCCTCGATTTTCTAGGGAAAATTTCAATTTGTCGGCAAGGTCACTTTTTGGTCTGCAGGTAACGGCGACACATAAGAGGTGCCTTTGCTCTTCTTGACGAAATATTCCATTGCTTCTTCTCGCAGCTTAGGGTCTACGAGTAAATCTACAGCCGTTAACGTAAGTACTTTAGTTGCAACCTGAGCACCCTTAAACCCTGCCGTTGTACCATGACTGGCGCTGGTTGCCCAACTGTGCCATGGCACACCCATGGGAGCAGTAGCCACTCTAAAACCTGCGGTAGGTGCAATATAGCTTACTTCAGCCACGTCGGTAGAACCTCCACCTGGTGATATTTCTTCCCAGTTATCAGGAATGGGGTTGATTGCGGTATGAAACCCTGATTGTGGCTTATTAGCACTTTCTTGCAATTTTTTACCCCAATTATGATCATCAACGGTAAAGTTTGGACTACCCACAACTTCAAAATTTTCTTGTAAGGCCATTAAAATAGGGCCATTGATATTATAAGAATGCACCCCTGTTATTAGCTTTACCTTATGCGTTGTATTCGTTGCCATGGCGGCTCCTTCGGCTATCTTCAGTACCCTTTTATAGTACATTTCTACATTAGATCTGCTCGTGTCTCTTACATAATACCACACTTTGGCATATTCGGGCACAACATTGGGTGCTTCGCCGCCATTAGGTATAACATAATGAATTCGGGTAGATGGGTAAATATGCTCTCGCATTAAGTTTACGCCATAATTCATCATTTCTACTGCATCTAATGCCGACCTACCATTCCACGGGTCTCCAGCACCATGAGCCGATTGCCCAAAAAATTCAACTTCAAAATTATTCATGGCAAGACTGCTCTTATACTTCACCACATTTTCTACGCCGGGATGCCAATCGAGTACTGCATCCAGACCATTGAATACACCATCTTTAGCCATATACACTTTGCCAACAACAGTTTCTTCGGCCGGGGTACCAAAAAGCTTGATAGTGCCCTTTAAATTTTTATTGGCCATTAAGCGCTTAACGGCAATCGCGGCATTAACACTGGCAGATCCAAAAAGGTTATGGCCACATCCCTGGCCACTTGTAATTTCATCTTCTCTTGGTGCTTTATACGGCACCACAGCATTACCTACTCCGGGTAAGGCATCAAATTCGGCAAGAATACCAATAACGGGGCTCCCTGAACCAAAACTTGCTACAAAGGCGGTAGGCATACCAGCTACATTATCTTCTATCTGAAATCCTTCTTTTTTTAGAATCTGCATTAAATAGGCAGATGAGTTTTTCTCACGGAGCGCTGTTTCGGAATAATCCCATAACTCCTGGCTAACCGCATCGATCTGCTCTTCAAGCGATTCCACTTCGCTCAGCGCGGCCTTTTTAAGCGTGCTTAATTTTTGTCCATAAGAAAGTACTGGTAACAGGAAACATAGGAGAATAGAGAAGCGATGCATTTTAGATAAGGATAATGTAGAACAAGATTTTATCGAATCTATTGAATATATCAAACAAAAAAAACCTGTACCATTTAAACGGTACAGGTTCATTATTTGAAGTCCTCTGATTTAGTTTACGGGTTCTGCCTTTTTAGCAGAAATAAAATCAATTCCAGCCTCTTTAATCTGATTGTTTAAGGCAGGGATGTCATTAGTCATTATTTTATTGTAGGCGTTTAGTTCTTTATCAATTGCCTGGGTAATTTCCGAACGCACACCTTCTGCTTGCACTGTAGGAGGGTTATTACCACGACCTACCTGGCTTGATAAATGAGCCAGCTTGTTATTGAGCTTTATCGGGAAGTTAAGTGGGTCTTGCCCGCTTCGATTTTTCGTCTGATAAAGTTCTTCTTCTATGCCTTTCATTTCTTTCAGAATACGGTTAGCCTCTTCGATAATACTTTGGTATTCCTCTTTATCCTTCATCGTTTCAGTAACCTTATTAACCTGATCTCTAACTTCTCGAATCTGCTTAATGGCCTCATGCGTTTCGCTAAGTTTATCGCGTACTGTTATCAAGAAATCGAACTGTGCATCATAATCGGCCTGTGTTGCTGCTGCACGGGGATCAGGAAGGATTTCAAATGGCGCTTCCATGGTAGAACCGGCTACGGTTAGTTTAACTTTATAGTTGCCTGGTTTAGCTAATGGCCCTCGGGTGCTCCCTGCCCACATGATCAAACCATCGAAACTTTCGGCATCACTGTAGCGCATATTCCATACAAAACGATTAAAGCCCTTTTCAACATCAAGTTTCTTCCGTCTGTCTTTTTCAGTAGAGGAGAAGGTTTTGATCGAGGTTCCATCTTGTTCCATAAACTCCAAAATTACTTCGGTGCTATCTGTTACATCATCGATAAAGAAATGAACCATTACACCTCCAGGATGATTTTGGCCGGCTGTTTTCGATGGTCGACCTCCGCCACTCATACGATAACTTGGCATTGGGTTAAACAGATGATAAGCACTATTTGCGACTTGTGTGTTCAGTTGGTGCAAAGGTGTTAGATCGTCGATTAACCAAAATGACCTGCCTTGCGTTGCAACAATTAAATTATCATTCTTAATGGTTAGATCTGTTATAGGTACTGTTGGCATATTAAGCTGGAAAGGACTCCAACTAGCGCCGTCATCGAAAGAAATATACATTCCTTTTTCAGTTCCGGCATACAGCAGGCCTTGTCGTTTGGGATCAACACGTACAACACGTGTAAAATCCTCGGCAGCAATACCTTTGGTTATTAACGACCACGATTTACCATAATCTTTAGTTTTATAGAGGTAGGGGGTGTAATCTCCTGTTTTATACTTAGTACCAGCCATGTAAGCACTTCCTTTAGCATGAGGATCGATGTCGATACTGTTTATCATCATCCATTCAGGCATATTGGCGGGTGTAATATTCTCCCAGTTTTTGCCGCCGTCCATAGTGATGTGTACCAGACCATCATCAGAGCCGGTCCAAATAACACCTTCTTCCTGAGCCGATTCAACTGCTGCAAATACAGTTCCGTAGTACTCAACTGCCGTATTATCTTTAGTAATAGGTCCGCCACTTGGCCCAAGTGTTGAGGGATCGTTTCTGGTTAAGTCGGGGCTTATAATCTCCCAAGATTGTCCTTCATTAGTAGATACATGAACATGATTCGATGTTGTATACAAGCGATTAGGGTCGTGAGGGGAGAAAAAGATTGGAAAATTCCATTGGAAGCGATACTTCATATCTTCGGCACCATGTCCCATAGGGTTGTCTGGCCAAACATCAACTAAGCGAACTTGATCATTTTTATGATCTACGCGTGAAAGATAGCCATCGTAACTACCGCCGTAAACAATATCCGGGTTTACAGGGTTCGGTGCGATATGGGCACTTTCTCCTCCCGCTGTAGATTCCCAATCACTTTCGCCAATAGATCCACCTGACGTTCTGTGTAGTATGCGCACCGTGCTATTATCTTGCTGCGCACCGTAGATTCTATACGGGAAGTGATTATCGGTAGTTACCCGGTAAAACTGTGCTGTTGGCTGGTTCATATAGGTCGACCAGTTTTCGCCGCCATCATAACTCACCTGTGCGCCACCATCATCGGCTATCACCATACGTTGATTATCCTCTGGTGCTATCCATAGGTCATGATGATCGCCATGAGGAGCGTTATAAGTCTCGAATGTTTTGCCACCGTCCTTTGAGCGATGATATTGAACATTGAGGACATAAACCATATCCTCGTCTTTTGTATCAGCATATATGCGTGAGTAGTACCATGCTCGCTGACGTAATTTACGCTCTGTATTTACTTTTCTCCAGGTTTTACCACCATCTTCCGAGCGGAAGACTCCACCATCTTCGGCTTCGATAATAGCCCAAACTCTTTGTGAATTAATCGGCGAAACCGTAATGCCACTTATGCCGATAATTCCTTTTGGTAAACCCTCGTTTTTGCTAATTTCTATCCAGTTGTCACCGCCATCTGTACTTTTCCAGATAGCAGATCCTTCACCGCCACTTTCAAGACTATATGGCGTTCTTCGTATTCTCCAGGTGCTCGCGTATAGGATTCGCGGATTGTTAGGGTCGAAAGTTAAATCAACAGCGCCGGCATCGGCGTTGGCAAACAATACTTTTTCCCATGACGCACCACCATCTTTACTACGGTATATGCCTCTTTCATTCGATGACTTGTAGAGATCGCCAAGTACGGCAGCATAAACCAGCTCAGGATTCTTAGGATGAATTCTTATTCTTGGAATATGTCGTGAGTTCGTTAGCCCAATTGATTTCCAGGTTTGGCCGGCGTCCTCGGATTTCCACATACCATAACCTGAAGAAACATTGCCACGCACGGTCACTTCGCCACCTCCCACATAGATAACATTATTATCATATTCACTAACAGCAACGGCTCCAATTGAACCGCCAAAATAGCCGTCGGATATATTTTCCCAGGTATTGCCACCATCTTTGGTTCGCCATACTCCACCTCCCGTAGCACCCATATAGAATAAGGTAGGCTTGCCAGGAACACCGGTAACTGCTGCGGATCGCCCTCCTCGATACGGCCCGATGGAGCGATACTCCATTCCCTTATACAGTTTGTCGTCGTATGTTACAGTGTTAACTTCTTTTGCAGCCTTCTTTCTTCTTTGTGAAAATGTGTCATTTGCAACAAAGACAAAGAGTAGGGTCAATAATGCCAAGAGATTAATGGGGTTCACTTTTTTCATTATGCTATCGTTTTAAGTCTAGGGTTTCTAAGGATACCAAATTACCATTTCAGGCGATATTCTGATAGAATTATCTCCTAAAGCGGGCAAATATTTTATAAGCGGTTATTTAGCTAATGATCATAAAGATACCAGCAGCGAGCACGGCTCCGATTACAGGTCCTATCACAGGGACCCAGGCATAAGACCAATTACTTTTGCCCTTTTTATTAATGGGCACAAGCGCATGCGTTATTCGAGGACCAAGGTCTCGTGCCGGGTTAATTGCATACCCCGTAGTACCTCCAAGACTCATACCAATTGCTACTACAAGCAGTGCCACAGGTAAGGCACCAATGGAGCCCAGGCCTATTTTGGTGCCTTCTAAATCACCTGAAGTGATTTTTGCATCGGTTATATATAAAACAACAAAGACTAAGATAAGCGTACCTAGAGCTTCACTAAAAACATTTTTTGGTAGGTTCTTAATTGCCGGACCCGTACTAAAGGTACCTAGTATGGTTGTAGCTTCTTTTTCTTTATTGTACTGGTCGGAATAAAGAAACCATGCCGTTGTAGCTCCTGTTATTGCACCGGCCAATTGCGCCAGTATATAGGGTAATACCTCAGACCACGGAAATTTGCTAGCTGCGGCCAGACCAATACTTACCGCTGGATTTATATGAGCCCCGCTAAATGGTGCAGCAACCAATACACCAATAAAAACGGCGAAACCCCAACCGAAAGTAATTAGAACCCAGCCTGAATTAAAGCCGTAGCTATTTTTCAAACTTACGTTGGCATTTACACCAACCCCCAGTAATATCAACAGGGTAGTTCCAATAAATTCGGCAATGTATGGACTCATAAACGTTTGCGGTAAGGTTTAGAATTGGTTAATTGAAATTATGTCTTCTCAATATTTCATCAACCGACTCATGCTTGATGTTATAATAATCTAATTGTAAATCGGTGCGATTTGTAAATTGACCTTTTACGAAAGGTGCATTTTGCTTAATATCTCGTTCGGTATCGAAAGTGTAGGCATGAATCTCTAAATTTTCCTTATTAAACTGATCAATAATTCTAGAAGTAAGGAAATTAGAATACTTTGTTTCCTCTCCGCTAAAACTTGGCCCTACAATAGTTATACGCGTATTACGCGTAAACTCAAGGACCTTATCGAGATATTCCTGGGGAATCTCAGTGCTTGGGTTTTTCCCCTGCCATAATAAAAAGGTAATTGGTGTCTCCGGGAAATTTTCTTTCAGTAAAACTATACTTTCGGGTGAAAATGACTGCAAAATAGTGCAGGGGAGACCATTAGCCAGATTTTTTTGATACCAGCTTCTACGCATAAGCTGCTCTTTGAGCTGTTGCTCAATACCTGGAAAGTTTTCTGGATGCTTAGTTTCAAGGTAAATTCCGATCGGATTTCTTCCTCCCTCGGCAATATCAATTAAATCATCAAGCGATAGGAGTTTTAGTCCGCCATACGATTCTCTTGCTCGATCAGGATAGGCTTTATTAAACCAAGATCCCGCATCAAGTTGCTGAAGCTCTTGCCATGTAAATTCACTGGCAGCTGATTCAGCACGATCTGGATAGATTTCGTTTATGTTGGTTGTTCTTCGAAGGTCATCATCGTGCAAAGCAAAAATCACCCCATCGCTCGAACGTTGTAAATCGGCTTCTAGATAATGAGCTCCAAGATCTCGTGCTAATAAATAGGAGGGCAGGGTTTCTTCGGGAGCGAAGTAGGGTACTCCACGATGAGCTATAATTAGATTTTCGGTTCCATTAGTCATGGTGCAGGCGGGTATTGCCAAACCAAACATAATCAAAATCTTTGCTACAGTTTTACTCATGGAGTAGGTATTCTTTCGCTAAAATATGGTATTCTGTTATTTGTTCAGCAATCCATGCTTGGTCGTAGCCAAGCTCAGCAGCTAGTAATTGTGCAACTTCTTCGGCCATTTCTATACTTGCTTGCGCATCCAGGAATAAGGCACGTGTTCGCCGTGCAAGAATGTCTTCAACGGTTCGTGCCATTTCCGTCCGGGCTGCATAAATCACTTCAGCCTTGATATAAGGCAACCTATCGTGTAATGGCAACCCCAGGCTGGAGTCTTCGCTAATGAGGGATTTGATTTTAGGAATATCTGCGCCATAGACGTATAGATGATCTTTCCTATCTACATTTTTTACATAACCATGTATAGGCATATTTCTCGTTACGCTTACGCAGTCTTTAAGACCACCTATAAGCATGGCCTTATTAACAAGATCTTCACCCATCTGTCGGTACGTAGTCCACTTACCGCCAATGATTGTAATTAATCCCGAATCCGACACAATAATCTTGTGGCTACGTGATATTTCTTTAGTTTTCTCATCCTTGTCCTGTGGAGCAGCTAGTGGTCTTAGCCCGGCAAAAACGCTCCTCACATCCGATCTTCGAGGACTTCTTTCAAGATATTCACTGGCATTTTGCAAAATAAACTCGATCTCTTCTTCTAAAGCTCTGGGTTCCAGCGAAGTACTTTCAACCAAGGTATCTGTAGTCCCTACAACTACTTTTCCATGCCAGGGAACAGCAAATAACACGCGTCCATCGCTAGTCTTAGGAATCATTATTGCATATTCACTCTGAAGAAACTCTTTGTCCAAGACCAGGTGCACTCCCTGGCTTGCAACCACCAGCGGCTTAGCCTTTGGGTTATCAAGTTTATTAATTGAATCGACGAAAACACCTGTAGCATTTATTACAGATTTGGCTCGGATTTTATACTTTTTACCTGTTTCAATATCGTTCATCTCTACACCCGCTACCATACCGGCATCGTCTTTGAGCAAGGCTACTGCTTTAGCATAATTAAGAACAAATCCTTGATTGTCGCTAATCGTTTGCGCCAGATTAATAGCTAATCTTGAGTCGTCAAATTGGCCATCGTGGTATATTACCCCGCCTCTTAGGTCGTCGTCTTGTAAGTTAGGAATATGCTTTAGTGTTGTTTCTTTATCAACGTGGATCGATGGCCCCAGCCCGAGCTTGCCAGCCATCATATCATACACTTTAAGCCCCACCGTATAAAAGGGGGCATCCCACCAATCATAATTAGGAATTAGAAACTGCTGATTTTTTACAAGATGAGGAGCATTCTTCATGAGAAGTCCTCTTTCTTGCAAGGCCTCAAGCACTAAATTTATGTCGCCTTGAGCGAGATATCGAACTCCCCCATGTACTAATTTGGTGCTTCTAGAAGATGTTCCCTTCGAAAAATCATGCTGTTCAATTAACAGTGTTCGATACCCTCGTGAGGCCGCATCAACACCAGCACCTAACCCGGTAGCCCCTCCACCAATTATTACCACATCCCATTCCTGAGCGGTGGATTTTTCTAACTCGGAAATTGATTGAGATCGTTTCATTCAACCCAGTTTTTACTCTTGGCTACGGCTTTATTCCACTGGCCTAGCTTCTCTGCTCGGTTATCTTTATTTATTTCAGAGCTAAAAACCCTGTCTTGCTGCCAGATCTTTTTGAGCTGGTTCATGTTCCATAGGTCGCAGCCTAAACCGGCCAGAAATGCCGCTCCAAGTGCAGTTGTTTCCTGGTCTTTGGGCCTGATAACGGGGATTGAAGAAAAGTCGGCCTGCATCTGCATTAGGAGATTATTAGCTGTAGCTCCTCCGTCAACACGTAATTCCTGAACTGCTTTGCCCGAATCTTTTTCCATGGTGATCAATAGGTCATTCACCTGAAGGGCAATGCTTTCTAATGCAGCCCTGCCAATATGGGCTTTCTTCGTGCCGCGACTTATTCCTAAAATGGCACCCCTGGCTGAAGAGTCCCAGTGCGGAGCACCTAAGCCGGTAAGTGCTGGAACAAAGACTACACCATCGGTATCAGCCACTTCCATCGCTAGTCCTTCACTATCTTCTGCCGTAGTAAAGAAATTGAGTCCATCGCGTAACCATTGAATTATGGCACCGCCAACAAATACACTGCCCTCGAGAGCATAGGTAACTTCATTATCGATTCGCCATGCAATAGTTGTTAGTAGTTTATGCTTTGATTCTACGGGTTTCGATCCAGTATTCATTACAAAAAAGCATCCGGTGCCGTAGGTGCATTTGGCCATTTCTTTCTCTAAGCACATTTGTCCGAATAAGGCAGCTTGTTGATCTCCGGCAACACCTGTTATAGGTATTTTTCTTCCATTTATGAGAGCGTTCCCGAATTGATCCGATGAATCTTTCACTGTTGGCATCATTGAACTAGGAATATTGAACAGCTCTAGAAGCTCTTTATCCCATGATAATTCATGAATATTATAGAGCATGGTCCTACTTGCATTCGATACATCTGTGCCATGGCTCTCGCCATTGGTTAAATTCCAAATTAGCCAACTATCGACGGTGCCAAACAGAAGTTCATTATTTTCAGCTCTTGCTCTGGCTCCAGGAACATTCTCAAGGAGCCAATTTATCTTGCTTGCTGAGAAGTAGGCGTCGAGGATAAGCCCGGTTTTATCCATAATCTTCATTTCATGCCCCTGATGCCTGAGTTTATCACAATATTGAGCCGTCCTTCGGTCTTGCCAAACAATGGCGTTTGCAATAGGCTTACCTGTCTTTTTATCCCAAATTACAGTTGTTTCTCTTTGGTTGGTAATGCCAAGCCCCACAACCTCATCGTCATCACCTAGCTTGTCAAGAACAGCCGTAGCAACACGTAATTGAGAACTGAGTATTTCTTCAGGATCATGCTCCACCCAACCTGACCGAGGGTAGTGCTGGGTAAACTCCTGTTGTGCTACATGAACAACTGCTGCTTGCTCATCATATAGAATGGCTCTGGATGAGGTAGTGCCTTGATCGATGGCAATTATATATTTCATTTATCTAGTTTAAAATGCATATTCAAATACAAATTGTACTCTAACATTATCACCTTTGTTATCAAACTCGTCCTCCCGTGTTCCATATAGCCCTTCTACAGCAAAATTTAATGGCCCAACAGGTTGCCAATAAAGATTTATACTACCACTAAACCCATTGAAGAGGTATCTGGTAGGTTTGTTAAAAGGATTATCTACAACGGCATAACCTGCAACCGCTGTTGAACTTAAGTCGGAACTACCCCAATAGTGCTGATAGCTGAGGTACCCGCCCCAAACCGGTAACGCTACAATATTACCATTTGCATCCGGTGCGGCATCCCATCCAGCGCCTCCTAAAGAAACCAGGTACCTCGAGATTCCTTTACCGACAACTAATTGGCCTATGAATTTATCGCGATTACCAATAATTTGAGTCCCGGAGAAATTCACACCATACCCGGAGATGTAGTTCGTTTCATCAGCCGCATTTTTATATTCAATAAATCGATATACACCCGCTATTTGTACATGACCTTTATACCAACGCTGTTCAAAATGGGAATGAAGGTCTGGATAGGTTTGTGCTGAATTTTGGAGCGTTGAATCTAGTTCAAGGTATCGATTATAATCAGCTATCGGGTTTTCAATAGAAATAAGTATATCAGTATTTTCGCTCGGACGTATGAAATAGCCAATCTGTACATGTCTAACCCAAGAGCCTGTGGCAGGGCCATCGAAATCGGTAACATTGGGCCAAGATTCCTCATCTGTAAAACAGGACCATGTTTGCCCAATACGCCAGTTCTTAAAACGAATATAGGCATGCCTTAAACGTAGTCCACCGCCGCTATTGCCATAAAAATCTGTTTCAATATAGGAAAATATTTCGCCAAATTTTTTTGTTTGGAAAGCACTTGCAAATTTTAATCTGGTCTGGTACATATCCATTGTAAAGCGAGGGTCAGGCTTCCGACCATCGGTTGGTATTTCAACAAGGTTCATTGCAGCCGTATTGGAAATACCCATGTAATCCCATATACCATTTAGTTTGACCCAGGCTGTAGTGTAAAACTGTCTTTTGGGTTTATTATTAAGGCTGTCTTTAGAACTGAGGGTTAAGAATTGCGCGTTTACCTGAAAAGTTAAGCATAAATAAATGCTTAAGAAAAGGTGCCATTTTTTCATACCCTTAAACTACAATAAAATGTAGAATAATGGAAAATTATGCCGGCTGATGCTGCGGTCTCAACAAGTCATTAATGGTCTTAACCGGGCTGAATGTCTCAATAGGAACTTCTACAAAAATTGTAATCCAGTCTGCCATAGCTCCGTTCCAGAGTCCAGGATGTTCGAGTACTTTTAGCGTTTTGCCTTGCTGTGACTTTTCTGTAATAAAAGCGGTATTTGGGTCTGAGTATTTAGTGAGATCAAATTTGTTCCCCTTATAATCTCGTACCCAGCAAACTAAATCTACAGGGTTAAAGTGAGTCGAGGCCTTAAAGATATCAGCCTGCTGCGAGTTTGACAGGTCAACCTGCGAAGACTCCACAATTTGCAAGCTTTCTTCGCCGTTTGAGTTAATTGTCCAAAAGGGACCACCGCCCGGCTCACCTTCATTCTTAACCATACCGCAAATACGAATGGGTCGATTTAGTTTACTCTTTAAGAAGATGATTTGCTCAGATCTCTCTAGTGCGTAGAACTTCTCCTCAATCGTTATATTTAATTCTTCCTTAGCAAATCGTGCGATTTTGTCTATGTCAGCTCCAGTTGATTCGAGGCCTTTAAGTACCTCAGTAATTTTAGCTTGCAAATGTATCAGATAACCGGCAAGGATTTGCTTGTAGCGTACTGTTGTGCTTTTTAAATGGTCGATTTGAATATTATCAATATTCTTAACAAAGATTAAGTCGCCATCAATGTCGTTTAGATTAACAAGTAACGAACCATGCCCACCCGGTCTAAAAACAAGTGAGCCATCATCATTTCTAAAAAGTGAGTTATCCGAATTTACGGCAACAGTGTCAGTTGAATGATGCTGATAGCTAAAGCTAAGGTCGAATGTTTTACCGAACTCCTTTTCTAAGCTCGTTAGCCTTTGTTTCAGGAGTTCTTGAAATTTTGCCTGATGTGCTTCACTAATCGTAAAATGGATGCATACCTTATTGCTCTCGGTTATTACCAAGGCGGATTCTACCAGATGCTCTTCAATTGCAGTTCGTATTTCATTGGAGTAGCTATGAAAAGGGATGAGAGCCTTCGGCAATTCAGAAAGGCCCTGGATTTTAATCATATTATGAATGGCACAGCCATAATCAGGTTCATTCTGACATTTAATCGCATCGTAAAAGGCAAATTTTTTCAGGCCATTAGAAAATGTTTTGATCTCCTCAGTTTCTATGCCATCGTTTAAATATTGATGAAATGCTTTGAACATTCTACTCGCAGCCCCCGAAGCAGGTACGAAACGCCTGATTTTTAAAGAATTAGACTTCTGTTTGAAATTACTGATGTAGTTATCGGTCTCATCGGCACTGAGCTGAGTAATACCTTGGTTAGGGGTTGCAGGCTTACTTAGCTGGATAGGCGGGATGCCATTCGTAAACTTTAACAGTTGGTCATTAAGGGCTTCTTTTGTTATGCCCAGGTTCGCTAGTTGATTCTGGTCGGCATCAGTTAGTTCAATCATTGTTGTTCGTAATTATTTATTAAACCTATTATATGTTCTGGTATTTGTATGGCCTTACCCGACTTCTTATCAATACAGACTTGAACAGAATGGGCACGACAATATGATTTAGATTCATCCTTAGAACATAATTCATACTGCATTTGAAAGCTTTTTGAACCTAAGGATACTGTCTTTACTTTACATACAACCTCATCGCCAGGTAATACAGGCAATAGAAAATCAATATCGAAATGGGCCACAACATTGCTCACATCAGTTAATTTCCAGCCAATTTCAATGAAATAATAAAGGCGAGCAACTTCAAAATAGGTTACAAATGTTGCATTATTTAAATGACCCAACATATCGAAATCCGTATACCTGATTTGGATGGGTACGGTAAAACGAAAGCTACTCATTGACTACTTCAAGTTTGAATTTTTCGAATTGATCTATGAAATCACTTCCAAAGGCCCCTGCGGGTGTTTGGTACCCCGGTGATATATTGCCCTCTAGAATAACTTCTGCTGCCCTAACCGCAGTGAAAGCAGTAAGCTGATACGACTCCATGGTTTGCATTTCCAGAACTACTGATTCACCCTGATCATTCCAAATTTTACCCCAGAGATAGGTATAGTAAGTCTGACGTTTTTCGATGCTTGGACCTACAACTTTTTTCTTTATAATACTGCGCATTATCCATTGCGCAACTGCTGTTCTGGCTACACCTTTAAGTTTTTTGTAAGAGAGTAATGAGTTTAATGTTTTCTGGCTTACTCCAGTAAACACTTTAATATTGGGAATCCCTGTTGTAAAATAAGCTGTGTAGACATCTCCCCATGGAATAGTCATGCAAAGTCGCGTTTTACCACCGAAGTCAATATCTCGTACTTCATAGGCTATGGGTACACTTACCATTTTCCCATTCTGTCGTATCGATCCTCCTTCATGGTAGCGTCGGGCCATCGAGAGCGCTGTACCTCTCGAGATCCCAGAATTTCCTTGAAATGCTAATTCGAGGTGGGTCCCAGAAGGTAATTTTTCCTTAAGTTTAGCGGATAAGCAATCGGTAGGCACAATATCGAAACCGACTCCAGGCATAAGGACTACACCCGCAGTTTGGGCTTCTTTTGTCAGGCTGGCGATGTATTTAAATACATCGATTTCGCCAGTTATATCTAGGTAATGTACTTTATGCCGCAGACAAGCAGGTACAACATGTTCCACAGTTAGACCAAAAGGACCGGCACAATTTATTAAGAGGTCAATGTCCGGAAGAACTTCATCCCAAGTCTTAATGTCATCGACACTATACGCGCGAGAGTCCAGTTCATAACTGGCAGCAAGGGCCTGAAGTTTTTTCTTATCTCGTCCACCTAAAAGGGGGTTATAACCTTTATCTACGGCAACCTGTACAATTAGTTTACCGGTGAAGCCATAGGCTCCATAGATTAAAATTTTCGTCATTAATCAATCGTAACCTCGAAACGATTTTTTCCTTTCGTTTTCAAGATGTCTGTCTCATTTTCGCCGCCATTATTGTTGTAATCTCCTTTTTTGGCAAGAATATAATACTTCTTCTCTTCCAATTTCTTAAACTGAATGAAACCCTTCTTATTGGTAACACCTGTCATTACGGGATTAACCTCTTTTTCGTATGAAGTAAAATCACCATAGAGTGTGACAGACGCTCCTTCCACTGTAGCTCCATTTTCATCGATAACAAAAACTTTAACCTTCGATTTCGGCTCTGTTTGAACTGTAAATGATAAAAGGATGAATGAAGTTAGAATAATGGCTATTGTTCTCATATTATAATTTTTAAATATTGATTTTATGGACTAACTGAATTAGTCGGTAAAGTTAAGGAATCTAGTTTGCTTTGGACAGTCTTATTTTACCTAATTAAAACGACCCCACCATACTGCTCTATAGTGCCGCGATCTCTGAAAGAGCTTGTATAGCGCACTACCCAGGTATATTGGCCAGCTGGTTGCAGTTTACCATCAAAAAACCCATCCCAGGCGAAGTTCTTATCATCTGACTGGAACACAAGTTTGCCCCAACGGTTGTAAATAAATATTTCAAACTCATCCACGTACTCGGTAAACAGTGAGTATTCACTGTTTAAACCGCCGGGTCGGAATGCGTTTGGGCCGTAAATTTTTGGAATACAGTCTTCGAGAACATTACTCTGGTCTTCTGTAACACAATTAAAGTTATTGGTTGCTTGTACTGAATAAACATCACCTACAGAAACCATTATTTCCTGAGTAGATTCTCCGGTACTCCAAAGATAGCTGATGAATGAAGAGCCAGCGTCAAGAGTTATCTCTCCTTCATCCGGACAGAATACAATGGCCGATGACAAATCGGTAGGGGTAACGGGGGCTTTTACGACATTTAGGGTTGCAGTGTTCGTACAATTACCGGCACCTTGATCTGTAACGGTCACTTCAAAGAGTCCAGCTGTTATACTTTGAATCTGAGAAGTAATATCAGGCAACTCAACGCCGTTCAACTTCCAGCTATAATTAACAAGGGGGATCGTAGCAGTTGCGGTTAGCGTAAAGGGGCTTCCATCGTCGCAGGCTAATGTAGAGGCGAGGGAAACGGTAAATGGAGTAGGTATTGTTACTAATCGGCTATCCGCTACAAAACAGCTTTGATTCAGTGAATTTGTTACGGTAACCGTTACGTTCGCAGATTGCGTAACTACAATCGACTGCGATGTTTGGCCTGTACTCCAGCGATAACTTAAGGGTGCAGCAGGATAGCCACCGTCTGCGTCAGCGGATAGAGTAACTCTGCCATTACAAAGATCGGTTTCATCAGCAACAATGCTTACCGTAGGCGTGGGTACCAAAGTAACATTTGCAGTTACCAGTGAGTCGCAAGTGGCTGGTAAGTTTGATGCACTAAAAATTACATTATTAGTGCCGAAAATCTCATAGGCAGTAGTAATCGGATTAAAAGTAGCACCGTTATCACCAGACCATGTTACGGTTGCTCCGATATCTGAAGTGATAAGCGGCTCCAGATCTAATGTAGTGCCACACTGCGCAATAGTTGGTGGTACATCAAGGTTAGTTACGGGTGTAGGAAGGATTACAATAGGTGTCTCAGAATCGGTACAACCACCTGCAGTTGCTTCGGTAACTTCTAATGAATAGGTTCCTGCACCTAATCCGGATATTGTAATAATATCTCCTGGACCTGTTGTAGGGTCACTTCCCGTAATGTCTGGATTAGATGGATTCCCTTGGTCCCTTAAAACCCAGTTTACATTTCCAGATCCAACAACCGCATCAATATCAAAACTAATTTCGCCACTAACATTATCACAACCGGCTAAAGTTGTTGTAGGGGGATTTATATTAAATGGTGCCGGTTCAGTAATAACAACATTACTAACTTGTTCAGCACATGCTGAAACATTATTGGTAATCGTAACAACGTATACTCCGGCAGCAAGACCAGGAACAATTATCGCAGGATCTGGGCCGGTAACAGGTGTAGCTAAAACTGGAGTAGGGCCACTGATGGCGTAAGTAAAACTACCAGCATTAGTTAAATTTATTGTCATTTCTCCGTCGGTATTACCACAGGAGGATTGCATAGATTCAATGGCAGTGAAATTAGGAATAGCGTTTACAGTAACAATTGCTTCATCCACTACCACACACGTAGGGTCTACTGGATCTTCCACCTCAACACGAACTAGATAAACTCCCGCGGGTAAGGCCTGCGCTCCAAAATCGAAAGTTCGTTGGTTGTTAACAGGAGCCACAGGGTTATTATCAATAAACCAGGCATAATTATCTGCGTTGGTCTGAGAATCCATAACCAACGGATCAGTTTCACAGGTGTTAAGATCTGGTCCTAAATCCACTGAAAATGGTGGGCCAACAAAAACGGATGCTGTATTCGTACAACCACTGGTAATATCAGTTATAGTAACATCATAGGGCCCGAGATTAGTAACGGTAATAGATGGTGTCGTTTCCCCTGTAGACCATAAATATGTAAAATCAGCAACATTGGGTGGAGGAACATCATAAACATTTAATACAGCCGATGTCCCACATATTGGCAGTCCTAAGGGCAACGATGATGTAGGAGGAGGAGGGTTTACTACAATTGTTTGCGAAAAAGCGGTGTTAAATCCACAACGGTTGCCGATCAATAAGGAAATTAAATAATCCCCAGGGCTATTGAGGGTGGTCGTGTCTGAGAGGTTTTGTGTTGTAAAAACTATACTCCCTGTATTATCGGCAATTTGCCAAAATGCGGTATCGATTACCGATGTGGTCTGGGCGTCCATGGTCACAATCTGACCAACGCATACTGGAGAGGAAACAAAATATCCTGGCGGCATTGTTGGGGAACCAAAATTCTGCGCAAAATTGGGCAAGCCTAACTGGCTTGTAGTTCCTGCGGCTAGTGCAAAACCATTGGCATTATAGGTTGATGCAGTAATTGTATCCGAATTAACATTGATCTGTCCAAGGCTACTGGCACCTTCTACGGCAACAAATACCTGACCGGTTGGAGCAACTTGAATGGCTCCTAATTTGCCTCCAGTCGACATTATGGGTGTGATCACCCGCATTCTTTCTAGTGTATCCGCCCTATATTCCATTATCTGAGAAGAGGCGGCACCTTGTACCGTTGCATAGAGCTTATTCCCATCAGGAGAGAACTCAACTCCGTAAACTACATCTCCGACGGCACCATCGGCAGATAGGTCTAATCTTCTTACATCCGTAACTTCTCCCAGAGCGTCGTCCCATTCAAAGACTTCTACGAAATTAGGGCCATTAGGTCCTTCTGGTAGGGCAACAGCTAGCTTTGTGCCGTCACCTGAGAATTTCATATAACCCTGGCCATATTCTTTGGCAGCTGTTGAATGATCGGAACCCATACTGGAAACAACTGGGTTTCCTAGCCCTGCTGTTGTAATAGGATAGGCCCTAAAGTTGTTGTTCCCATATTCATGAATAACAACCCAATTATTGTTTGCCGTTATGCGTTCTGTACTTCGCGAGAAAAGCGGAATGTCTTTTTCTGCAATGCCCCCGGCACCATTATTAAGTTTTAAATCAAAGACAGAGAACTTAAATTCATAGTTGCCAACCCCAGAGCCAACCTCTTCGGTTGTGAAGATGTAATAGAGGGTTTCGTCATTGGCAAAGGGTACCGCAATTACGGATTGCGATGAGAGCGTACTTCCGCCTATGCCGGTATCAATTAAGGAATGAACTTCGGTTATCCGGTCTTTTACATATACGTTATCGCCATCGGTATAAAACAATATAGCCCCATTTCTATCGGATATGGCGGTACAGCCTTCGGGTGCATCCATAATACCATCATCAAGGGCATTCGTCCCCGGCGGATTAAAATCTATTCCTGCATTGGTACCGAAATACCAAATATTAGCTCTTTGATCAGTAACACCATATTCCTGGACATTAACGCCAGCATAGGTACTACAGCCCGTTGGGTCCGTTGCTATTACATAATAGTACCCAGCAGAGTCTGGTGTTAATGTAAGCCCCGTATCGCCATTCGACCAAAGGTAGGTTGCACCGGGCGGTTCGTTATTAACCTGCGCAGTAACACTAAATGGAGTACAGGTTGGCCCATATTTCGGTAACTCACAAGTACAGGCTACCGTATCTGCGACCAGACTTAATTCAAGGTCAAATGGACGAATAGTTAGTGTTCTTGGCTGTTGAGTGATTTGCCCATTCAGTGCTGCAGATAATATAACATTATAAGATCCTTCGCTAGTGTAGGTGTAAAAAGGAGATAGATCGCGTGATGTACCCATACCATCGCCAAAGTCCCAAAAGACACTATCCGGGGCAGGAGTAATAATTGGATAAAATGTTATGGGTGTATTAGCACATTCACCTGCCGTTGTAAAATCTACATTGAGCATATTGCTCCTTGGCGGTAATAAAGCAGGGAATTGATGACTATTGAAATCCTGACCACCAAAGACTCGAGAATTATATTGTACTGCCGATGCAATTGAATCGGTATCATTTATTTCACCAACTAAAAAAGGGCCACCGTTAAACTCCTGGTATAAATGATAAATTGTTGTGTCTGGACCAACTTGCAAGCCATAAGAACCAAAAACCTGTGCGGGAAGGACAGATACTAACGAGCTAGAAGAAGGCAAGGTAGAATCCCACTGTAAGAGGTCACCCACATTTGCGGAACCACCATATCGTGATATATAAAGCTTAGTCCCGTCAAAAGACCATTCGGTATCGTAGATAGCTTCTGTAGCCTGATCGGCATTACCTGAATTCAGGATAACTGTATCATACGAAAGAACGCCGGTAATATCGTCGAAATCGAGGATTAGAATATTAGTATTCGAGACACTCGGGGATACAGCAATTTTGCCACTAACTGGCGAATAGCTCATGTTTGCAGCAATTAATGGCGTGCCTAGATCATAAGAATTCTCTAGCCAGCCGCCTGGGTTTGCGCCATTAATATCTAATACTTTGTAATTACTGGTTCCAGCATCTGCCGTAATAAGCCAATAACCACTAAGGTCATCTTTAGACAGGGCAAGCATAGCACCGCTTGGCGAGGCCGTGCTGGAAGCGATTGTCTGGTTGAAAACAGATACTGTGCCCAGATTTGGTTGAGGGAAAACAGCATTTCCTGCTGAAGTCATATCAACAACGGAATAGTTGAGTGAATTTCCGGGCGTGTTAGTAAAGACAAGGTAGCGGTCTTCATCTCCCGGTGTACTTACGATTGCCGTATTTTGATTTTTATTGACATCCGCATTCAATAAAAACGATGGATTGCCTGCAATAATCCCATCCATTAACTGGAAGTTGCCATCATAAACAAACTGGCCATCGGTATAGAAGAGGAGGTCGCCTGTTTCCGGATGATTCGCGGTAGCATTACCAAAGCGCCCAAAGGGGGGATTCATATTGGTGCTATCGAGAGTGGCAGTGTAATCGGGTCGCGCAAATCGAATTCCGTAATCGGAATTACCAAAGTACCAGTTAGTCTGCGATAGTGGAGATTGTCCGTATCCGACTAAGCTTACTGCTAATAATAAAATACCAACCAGTAATCTGGCTTTTAGTTTTGGCATATATTTTTGAATATATCGTGTTATACTAAACGTTAAATTTCACTTCTTGATACATTAAAACAATAAAAAAGTGACCCTTAGTTTCAAAAATGACTAATTTATGCTAATAATATTGGCTTAAAAACCATAATTGGGAAAAATACATGGATAGTATTGAAAAATAATGTTATTCAAGAATGTATTTTTGTTCGTAGCTCTTAATTTGTTATTCTAGCAGTAAAATGTTGATGAGCAAATAACATTTATAATAATGCATCGTTATTCAGACTACTATTAATTTGTGAAAAGCCGATTGAGAAAAGCATTAGTTCTTAAAAGTACCACACAAAAAAGATCACTTCTCTTGTTGTGTGTCATAGGCTGCCTAAGTATTGGGTTTGGCACGCGAATGGAATTGCGTGCACAAGATGTACAGTACTCTCAGTTCTATTCGGCTCCCTTATATCTTAACCCAGCCTTTACCGGCTCCACAAAATTTACACGCGTTGGTACGAATTACCGAAGTCAGTGGCCAGCCCTAGAAGCAAACTTTGTAACGCTATCGGCATATGTCGATCATTTTATAGACGATAAGAATAGTGGTGTCGGGTTCCTTATTCAAACAGACCGAGAGGGTTTGGCTGGACTTCGATCGACCAATTTTGCTGGATTTTATGCTTACCAGTTGCCTTTGAGCAAAACCTTTACTTTTCGAGTTGGAGCATCCGCAGGATATGTGCTAAGAGATATAAACTTCAGCAGTTTAACGTTTGGAGATCAATACGATGCTAACGGTTTTATAACGGGCCCTACGGCAGAGCAGTTTAATACTGGAGCCCAGAAGAATTATTTTGATATGGCCTTAGGTTTTATGCTGTATTCCGAAAGCGCATTCATTGGCCTCTCTAACAGTCATACTACCCAGCCTAATCAATCATTGATAGGGGAAGAAAGCCGCTTGCCCATGAAATGGTCATTGCATGGCGGTTATAAATTCTTCCTCAAGTCGGGTGTAATAGATCATGGTTTATACGCCGAAGAGCAGGAGCGGAGTATTACGCCAACCTTTCAATATCGAAACCAGGGAGTGTTTAATCAATTGGATATAGGTCTTTATTTTACATTTGAGCCTATTGTTATTGGTGCATGGTATCGTGGTTTCCCATTTAAGAAAGTGGGCGAATTTAGTAATAACGAGGCTGCCGTGTTTCTCTTAGGATATAGTAAGCGTAATCGTGATAATATTTTAAATATTGGTTATAGCTATGATATAACCATTTCTAAATTAGGATCTTCGTCGGGAGGTGCGCATGAGTTTTCGATGTCCTATGCTTGGTTTACTGGTGATCCTCGTAAGCCACCCAAAAATGTCAGATTAATTCCTTGCCCTGATTTTTAGAATGCCGTCTTATACTATCTGAAACCAGCCTTCCGAAAAGCTTTTTGCACATAATTGGTTGACTCAATATTATTAGGAATCTTTGCACTCAATTAAATATTCTCAATGATGTTAACTGGTTCAGACTACCTAATTATAATTACTGTAATTGTACTATTCGGATATCTCCTGGGTGAGATTCTGGACTGGTTGAATTTGAAGCATAGCAAGGAGGCTCTGCCGAAAGAAGCGGCTGGCATCTATGACGAAGCGCAATATAGCAAGTCGCAACGGTACCATAAGGAAACGGCAAAATTCTCCTTTATTACCTCAGCTTTTAGTACAACGTTAACCCTAATCGTCCTTTGGATAGGTGGATTCGGTTGGGTAGATACGTTTATTTCGTCCTATTTGGAAAGTGATCTTTGGCTTTCTCTTGCCTTTTTTGGGGCTTTGTTTATACTATCCGATATCATTAATATTCCCTTTCAATTATATTCTACCTTCGTAATAGAAGAAAAGTATGGCTTCAATAAAACTACGGCCAAAGTGTTTTGGTTCGATAAGCTGAAAGGGTATCTTCTCGGTGCAATAATTGGCGGAGGGATATTGGCCGTACTTCTCCTTTTAGTTGATAGTCTTGGTGTTAATTTTTGGTTGGTATTCTGGGTGGCTATATCCTTATTCATGTTCATCATGAACATGTTTTATACTTCCCTGATTTTGCCATTATTTAATAAACTTAGCCCACTTGAAGAGGGGGAGCTACGCGATGCAATCACTTCTTATGCAAAGCAAGTTGGGTTTCCACTAACGAATATTTATGTTATTGATGGGTCGAAAAGATCGAGCAAGGCTAATGCGTTTTTTAGTGGACTGGGCAAGAAAAAGAAAGTTGTGCTCTACGACACCCTTATTGAAAATCACTCTATTCAGGAGCTTGTGGCAATTTTTGCACACGAAGTAGGGCATTACAAAAAGAAACATATTCAACAGGGGTTAGTGCTTTCTGTATTGCAGACCGGGTTAATGCTGTATATCCTTTCTTTGATGATTTTCAATACAGCGCTATCAATTGCACTGGGCGGGGACACCATGCGTATTCATCTAAACTTAATAGCGTTTGGTATACTCTATTCACCGATATCGATGATTACAGGCCTCTTAATGAATATGATCAGCAGAAAGAATGAGTTTGAGGCCGATCAATATGCAAGTGAGACATCAAGTGGTACAGAATTGGCTGGTGCACTTAAAAAATTATCTGCCGACAACTTAAGTAACTTATTGCCCCATCCAGCTTATGTGTTCTTCAACTATTCGCATCCTCCTTTGCTACAACGACTTAGCGCGATAGATTCAATTACTTCATCAGACTAAAGAAAGTCGATATCTACGTTTAGGGGAATTTTCATTAAGTATTGTAAAGCTTCTTGAACAGTTAGGTCTTCAAACAGAACCTGGTATAATTTCTCGGTTATAGGTGCTCTAAATTGATAATGACTTGCGAAATGATTTACAATACGAACTGTATTAATTCCTTCAGCCACTTCTTGCATCGAACTCATTATTTGCTCTGTAGTTTCGCCTTTAGCTAAGCGATAGCCTACTGTAAAGTTCCTACTTAAATTACTTGAACAGGTAGCAATGAGGTCTCCTACGCCTGCAAGGCCAATAAAAGCCTCGGTATTGCCACCAAGGGCTTTGCCCAAATGGATCATTTCTACCATGCCGCGACTTATGAGTAGGGCACGTGCATTCTCACCATATCCTAAACCACTTAAAGCTCCTGCAGCAATAGCAATTATATTTTTAAGAACGCCTGTAAGCTCTATGCCAATAAGATCTTTATTGCCGTATACTTGAAATCGGTCATTCCGAAGCAAGCGTTGCCCATCTGCAATTACAGAATCGAATCGACTGGCAACAACGGTAGCGGCCGGGTGTGCGTCTGCAATTTCACGTGCAAGGTTTGGTCCGGCAAGGCAGCCCACTTTAACCACTGCACTTTCCTCTAACATAACCTCACTCATGGTTTTTACATTATTGCGATTAACAATAAGCTCGTTATCTGAGAGCCTTTGGCCATCTAAGAGGGTAACATCTAAACCTTTTGTACCGTGTATAAGGGTATGGTAAGGATGAAGGTAGGGTGCTACACTTTTCATCATGTCACGAAAGCCCGAAGAAGACACAACTGGGAAAATAACCTCAGATCGGGTTGCAAGTTCCTCAAGGGTTTCTATTGGTGTTATATTCTCGTGTAACACATAATCCCGGCTCTGCCTCTGGTTAACCATTTGTTGGAAAAGCTCTGGGCTTCTCGCGTACAGAAGCACCTCTGAATTCTCGGCTAAAAGATTGGCTACAGTAGTGCCAAAACTACCTGCGCCGATTACACCTACGGGATGATTAGACATATTGATCTAAATTATAGCCCACTAATCGATTATGATAAAAGTAGAGAAGATTGAGATCTTCTGTTATGATATTTCCTTCACTATTTTTCTGTAACGGTCGTTTAGAATGATACATGCCTAAATTGGTAAGACCAGTTACTAGAATTTCGTCAAGCGATTTCTCGAAATCCGGTGCTAGCAATACCTTATCATTATGGGCTAACTCTTGGAGCACCTGAATAATATTTGCAGCACTTTCTTTAAAACTGTCATACTTTAATTCGAGCTCGTCTTCGGGTAGGCGCAAGAATGCATACAGATCGAGGTTTGAGTGTTGTTTCCTAAAAAGTCTATAGGCAACAAAAGCAACTAATATGCTGGGTAGTACTTCATTGAACTTATGAAACTCTTCAACAATCCGGTTGCTTAATAGTCTGGTGTACTCCTCATCGCGTTGCTTATCGGTAACGATTTCACCATTTTTTGTAAAGTAGTCGATCGGATTTATAGGTTGACCAAGTTTACCGATAGAGCGCCCTTCGTTCGTTACATAATTGCCAAATAAGTCCATCGGGTGTCCTATTGTTACCGAGATCTCAGCCTGCTTCGTGAAAAATTTAATAAGAAATTTTACAATTTTATACGAGGTAGTGTACTCATCTGAGTTAAGGTAGTAACGCTCTTTACCCTTCTGCATCAAATATTGATTAATTAAAGAGGGCGCTTCTAAAACAAAATTGTAATTCAAGTTTACGGGTACAATAAAAACTTTCTTGTCGGGATCCGTTTTGAAGCTCTCGCGCTGAGCTTCAAGGGCCGTGCCTAGTAGTCCTAGTTTTAGCCTTTTTTCAATCATTCCAGATCTCGACCGCGTACCACCAGGGAAGAAAAGACTGTGGCATCCTGTCTGCACGGCTAGATTAGAGTATGTTTTTAATGTTTCGAGATATAATAAGTTTTTCTTTCTGCGATCGACTTTATAGGCACCGACCGAATTCATGAAATAGGCAAAAATCTTCATATTAAAGAGATTTAAGCCAGCCCCATAAATAAAGGGGGGAAGCCCTAGTTCATGAATTACCCATCCAATCAAGATAGAGTCAAGATTACTAAAATGCGTTGGTACCATTACAATGGTGCCTTTTTTTGCAAGAGTCCTTAGCGAATCGGTATAACCTCTAATCCTAATCTTGTCTCTTAAAGTTTTACTTCCTCTGAATAAACCGGAGAACCGCTTCGTCTGCGAGGCATTTAATAAGCGGGCAAAACCAAATGTTACAACGCTCCTTGCTACTCGATAATAAGATGTTTGAAAATTGCCTGCGATTTCATTCGAGTACCGATCTACTATCCTGTAAAGTACCTCAAGCTCTTTACCGTCGGTTTCGGTACTACCGCTGAGTTCCATAAGGTCTGCCTTTACCTTCTTCCAAAAGGCTACTTCATCATCAGGATCTACCTCCCAGGCATTATTTGCAAGCCTATGTTTTTCTAAGTGCCGAGTTATCTCAAGTTCCTCGATTAAAGCTGCAGAAGAAGGACGAATTTTTTTTATGTGAGCAACACTCGCTTCGGTTACACTACGAATAAACTCTTCCCTTGTTTTACTCAGTTTAACAACGGGCCACTCATCCTGGTCAGGATATATTGGTTCAAATTTTTGGCGATTATTGTACTTAAGCTTCATAAAGAGGGTTGTAGACCAAAGATATAGTTTCTAGACTATAATATCCTTACGTTTGGTTTATCGTGTCGCCAGAAATTAAGGCCTCTTGATTAATTAAATGATTTCCTTCACCAATTACTTTTCCTTGGGCACTTATTAAAACGGGCGCATCTAAAAAGGCAGGGTTGATGGCTATTTGAGGCACGCGCTCAGAAGGTATTTTGGCGAACTGATAAATGATTGTGCCGTGCGATGCTACGGGATGAGATTCATAATGTATTAATCGGGAATCGTCTGGCGATAGTGCACTGGCATAAAATATTGGGAATCGCTTTTGAGCGACATAATATTCGATTACTGCAATAAAAGGTCGAATATCGTCAATATTAACTCGAATCGGCAACCATAATAAGGTTGTGGAACTGTCATGTTCTATATGCAGCACAGCATATTCGAAAAGGCCGAAATAGGTAAGCAACAGGCCTAGCGCAACGAGCATTACCACTTCCAAACTTGATGAATATAAAAAAATACTGAGCAAACTAAATGAAGTAATAATGCCTCCCAAGACCAATGGAGCAAGCTTCCTGCGCTTTTCCAAGATTACTTTAGCGATGCTATCCAATTGAATTTTTTCATTCCGCTTACCATAATTAATATTAAGGTATAGAGGACTGATACCTAAGTATTGATTACTCTTTTTGTTATTATACAATGGATAAATAGCAAACATAGATTGCAAAAATAGCTTGGTGTGATCAGTAATAGGTTAATTACTCTCAAATTAGTGCAACAATTTGTGCTAAATTTGTGTTAATACTTTGAACTGTATAAGTATTCCTAAAGCTAAAAAGAGTCAATGCTAAGAAAAGGGCTGTCTATTCTAATTCTACTGGTGGCAGTATTATGGTCTCCCATGTCCAAGGCAACCCATATTCGGGCAGGAGAAATTACTATTGAGCGTAAAAATTGTCAGAGCCTTACGTTTGTAATTTATGTAACGGGTTATGTCGATTTGATTGATGGACAGGTAACATTCGGCGGTGGAACACTGGATTTTGGTGACGGCTCTGAGCCAATAGTTAACATCCGCGAAAGCCCGAGGGTAACGATTTTGCGCGATGAAGAAGACCTAGGTGGTGGCAATGGGGTAGGGATAACCCAGTTTAGAGTAGAGCATACCTATAGTTCTAATGGAAATTATATTGTTTCGTTTAATGAAGCAAACAGGAACGGTGGCATTCTTAATATGGATAATTCTGTTCAAACTCGTTTTTATATAGAATCGATATTGAGGATAGATCCATTTTTAGGCTGTAATAATTCCCCAGTGATGTTAATCCCACCGATTGACTTCGGTTGTGTAGATGTGGCCTTCTACCATAACCCCGGAGCCTATGATGTTGATGGTGACAGTATCGCTTTTGAATTTGTCACACCACGTAAAGCTGTTGGTACCGATGTAGATAATTTTCGTGAGGTTAATAATCCCGAATTTCAGGGAGGACCTGAGGATGGTTCTGCTGGGCCAGCCACTTTTACGATTGATCCCATAACCGGCGATATCGTATGGGATTCTCCAGGGATTGCCGGAGAGTATAATATTGCCTTTATTGTCAAAGAATACCGTAAAAAAGAGGGACAGTTTTTCCTTATGGGAACTGTAGTCCGCGATATGCAAATAATAATTCGATCATGTGACAATGAACGACCATCTCTTGAGATACCCGATGATTTATGTGTAGAGGCGGGCACTAATATTCAAGAGTTAGTATTAGCTACAGATAAAGACGGAGACCCTGTTAAAATAGAGGCCTTTTCTCCTGTATTCTTTTTTGGGAACTCACCTGCTACCTTCAGGTCGCCCAATGCAGGCACACCACCAGAATTTCAAAATCAGCCGGCGCAAGCTTTATTCGAATGGCAAACGACCTGCGATCATATTCGCGACCAACCTTATTTGGTAACTTTTAAAGTAACCGACGACCCACCACAAGGGGTTTCGCTGGTTGAATTTGCTACCATGAATATTATTGTTGTTGCTCCTTCTCCAAAAGGTTTATCCAGTGTTGTAAATGCAGATCGAACCATCGATTTAACATGGGATGATTATAGCTGTACTAATGCGGACTCTATTCAAATTTGGCGTAGGGTAGATAGTTTTAGTATTGCAGCTGACAATTGTGTAGTAGGTATGCCGGATGAGGCTGGTTATACTTTAATAGATAAAGTGCCTGCTTCAACTACAGCTTATAAAGATGATAATGGAGGCAGCAAGCTGGCCTTTGATGCGAAGTACTGCTATCGACTTGTTGCGCAATTTCCAGCACCTCAGGGAGGTGAAAGTTATGTTTCGGATGAGACCTGTGGTTTAATTAGAGCCGATGGACCTGCGATAACGCACGTTACAGTGGATGAGACCTCCTTAACCGATGGAAAGATTACCGTGAGCTGGCGTGGACCATTTGAGATTGATCAAGCCCTATTTCCACCGCCTTATACCTATGAGTTATGGCGCGGCAATGGTTTCTCCGGTAATGCAGATACTAAAATCATGGATATTTCCTCGGATACAACATACCAGGATACTGGTTTAGATACGGAAGATGGTATCTATAATTATGTAGTTCGTCTCTTCGATAATTCTAATCAGGAAGTGAGAAGGTCCGTGAGCGCCTCGCAAGTTCGCCTTGAGCCTGCACCATCTGGGATTGCCATTGAACTGAGTTGGGAGGCCGATGTGCCATGGTCGATAAATACCCAAGCTTATCCAATGCACTATATTTATCGGGATAATGTAAATAGTTCAAATCTCGCTGAACTCGTTTTAATAGACAGTGTGAATGTTAATGAGAAGGGACTAAATTATGAGGATGACGGATCTTTCAATAACACTCCTTTAAGTGAGTTGATTGATTATTGCTATTATGTTGTTACACAAGGTTCTTATGGGAATCCTCAAGTGGCGGCGCCGCAGATAAATCTGTCTCAGATTGTATGTGCTCGTCCAAAAGACGATGACCCTCCATGTGCACCATCACTCGCAATTGGGGACTTCGACTGTGAAACATTCCTTGCTGATAAGGATTGTGATTATAACAGTTTCTTCAATGAAATATCCTGGTTATATGATAATGAAACAGAAGAGTGCGTTGATGAAATAAGGGAATATGAAATCTACTATTCTAACACTGGAGAGGAAGGCAGTTTTGAATTCTTATCATCGGTACGAAATGATACTTCCTTTATTCATACGGGTTTACCTTCATTCAAAGGATGTTATTATGTAGTAGCCATAGACCGGTCGGGTAACCCCAGCGAACCTAGCAATATAGTATGCCGAGACAATTGTCCGTATTATAAATTGCCAAATGTATTTACCCCTAATGACGACGGTGTGAACGATTTGTTCCGTCCGCTCGATCAGAATTCAGACGATGCCGTAGCGCAATGCCCTAGATTTATTCTATCGGTAAACTTGAAAATATTTAATCGATGGGGTACTGAACTTTACCAGTATCAATCGGGAGGAGAGAATAGTATCTACATTAACTGGGATGGCCGAGATGCACAAGGTCAACTATTACCACCGGGTATGTACTATTATTCCGCTGATGTGGTATTCGATCTTTTACCTTCATCAGGTCGAGAGCGTACACTTACAGGTTGGGTACAGATTCTGTATTAAGCGGTGTGCATCAGGTAGTCGTTTTTGATACAAGTTGTTTGCTCTGCAGTAAGTTTATTAGAATTCTTCTGAAGTATAGTTCTGGAAGATTAAGGTATACCGGTTTTGAGTCGGATTTCTCTAAGAATAACTTACCGAAAAAGCTCTTGAATCAGCCAGAAACAGTCATTTTTTACAATGATGGAGCTATTTTACTTCGGAGTGAGGCAGTTTTAGCGATAATCAAAGAACTAAAGTATCCAATTAAGATTTTTCGAGTCTTTAAATATTTCCCTGTAAAATGGCGCGACAGAATCTATGACTGGAATGCAAAAAATCGCTACAACTGGTTCGGAAAGTCAGCATCTTGTTTCATGCCAACCCCAGAGCAGAGGTCGCAATTTTTAGACTAGGGCGATCCTTGCTACAGTCGTATAATCCTTTATTTTTGCATCAAAAATATAACTATGACTGCATACGTATATCCTGGCCAAGGCGCTCAGTTTTCCGGAATGGGAAAAGATCTTTATGAAAATAATAATGAAGCTAAGGCACTTTTTGAGCAAGCTAATGTGATTCTAGGCTTTAGAATTACAGATATTATGTTCGATGGTAGCGACGAGGAGCTGAAGGAAACTAAGGTTACACAGCCTGCTGTATTCTTGCATTCAACAATTTTGTCATTAACTAACCCCGACTTTAAACCAGATATGGTTGCGGGTCACTCTTTGGGTGAGTTCTCTGCCTTAGTTGCCAACAAAGCACTTTCCTTCGAAGATGGGTTAAAATTGGTATACCAACGGGCCATTGCTATGCAGAAGGCATGTGAAGTTCAGCCTTCGACCATGGCCGCTATTATAGGCCTAGAAGATAAGATTGTTGAGGATGTATGTGCAGGCATAGATGAAGTTGTTGTAGCCGCAAATTACAATTGCCCGGGCCAACTTGTAATATCTGGAAGTATAGAAGGGATTGATATTGCCTGTGAAAAGCTCACGGAGGCTGGTGCGCGAAGAGCATTAAAGCTTCCCGTTGGTGGCGCATTTCATTCACCGCTAATGGAACCCGCCAGAGTTGAGTTAGCAGCAGCCATTGAATCGACTCATTTTAGTGAGCCAACATGCCCAGTTTACCAAAATGCGACAGCAGAACCTGCAACAGATATTGCAACAATTAAGAGCAATCTAATTTTGCAACTAACCTCACCGGTAAGGTGGACACAATCTGTCCAAAAGATGGTAGGTGATGGCGCAACGGATTTTGTTGAAAGTGGTCCAGGCAAAGTATTACAAGGTTTGGTGAAGAAAATTCACCGAGAAGCAAATGTTTCTGGTCTATAATTTGGTTACTTCCAAAGGATCAGCACATTCAGTTAATAATTCCTGATTAGTCTTTTTAAAGATAGGGTGGCGATAGCCGGCAGCGATTTCTACCAATGGTGCTAATGTAAACATTCGTTTAGCGATTTCTGGGTGAGGAACCTTAATGTTTTCTTCATCTAAAACAAGATCCGCATAGTAAAGGATATCAATATCAATGATGCGCTCGCCCCATTTTTCGTAGCGAATTCTGCCCATTTGGTTTTCAATTTCCTGAATTTTTTGGAGTAATTCCTGCGGTGAGATACTGGTATTGACTTCTACCACTTGGTTAATAAATGCCGGTTGATCTGTCTTGCCCCATGCAGCCGTTTCGTATAAGCCTGAACTTTGACTAATATTTCCAATACGCTCACTAAGAAGCACGATGGCAGTCTCGAGTAATTGATGGCGATTGCCTAAATTTGAACCCAATAAGAGATAAACGCGGTTAACCATACTCAAAGATAGAAAAACCTAAACCCGTTCGATACAATTCACGTTCTCTGAGTATCAATTAATAGAAAAATATATGAAGTTTTTACGAAATTTTGCAGCAGCCTTTTTGGCCATCGCAGTTTTCTTTGGTTCAGGTTTCTTTTTCCTGATTATCATTCTGGCCTCGATCGACACGAAACCTGAATTTACGGTGCGTGATAATTCGATTCTAAAGATTAGATTAACCGAGCCTTTAGCTGATAGAGATTTTGTTGATGACTTCGAGAGTTTTGATTTATTTGGCTCCAGCATAAATCGTATCGGGGTAGTTGACTTACGTCGTGCCTTGGAACAAGCAGTATCTGATGATAGGATTAAAGGCGTCGTGTTATATGTCCCTACGGTATCTGGGGGGTATGCATTAGCACAGGAAGCTCGTGATGCACTATCGGAGTTTAAATTGTCGGGTAAACCTATATGGGCCTATGGCGAACTAATGACAGAGGCCGGTTTTTATATGGCATCTGTTGCCGATAAAGTAATCATTAGCCCTGAAGGTGCTATTGAATGGAATGGTTTGGATGCAGAACTCACCTTTTTTAAGAATGCATTGGATAAACTGGAGATAGAGCCTCAGATATTTAGAGTAGGCGAGTTTAAAAGTGCTGTTGAACCATTCATGCTAGATAAAATGAGCGCTGAAAACAGAGAGCAGATGTCGTCGATGTTAAACTCGCTCTATGCAAGTATGTTGGAAGATATGGCCTCAGATTTAGACTTAACTAGTGCAGATTTAAAGCGAATGTCTGATCAATTAAAAATTCAATCGCTTGGCGATGCTCAGGAAAATGGCTTGATCGCAGGCACATTATATGAAGAAGAGTTTCAAGATCTTGTGGCAACCGACTTAGGTCTTGATGAGGCAAGTAGTTTAAATTGGATTTCTTATCGTCAGTATAATCAGTCTTTTTCGACATTAAATAAATCTAAAAATAAGGTGGCCGTAGTGATCGCTGAAGGCGACATTTTGATGGCAAACGAGCAAAAGGGTCTTATTACACCAAGGCAATTTATTGATGAATTACGAAGAGTGAGGAATGATCGGAGCGTAAAAGCAGTAGTTTTTAGGATTAATTCTCCGGGTGGCGATGCCTTGGCCAGTGATTTAATCTGGCACGAAGTCAAAAAAACGGCAGAAGTTAAGCCGGTTATCGCTTCGATGTCTAACTATGCTGCATCAGGTGGTTATTATATCGCTATGGCAGCGGATAGTATTATAGCTGAACCTACTACGCTTACCGGTTCAATCGGAATATTTAGTGTAATCTTTAATATTGGAGACTTTATGGCAAATAAGCTTGGTATTACGACCGATCGCGTAACAACAGGTTCTTATTCTAACCTCTATACAGCAACCCGTTCGTTATCTACTACCGAGAAGAAGATTATTCAGAACAGCTTAAATAGCAGATACGAAAGCTTCACTGCAAAAGCTGCAGAAGGAAGAGGCATGTCTATAGAACAACTTAAAGGTCTCGCATCCGGTAGAGTGTGGACTGGTGCTCAAGCTTATGAGAATGGCTTGGTTGATGGGTTAGGTGGATTAGACACTGCGGTAGAAATGGCCGCGGCCACGGCTGGGATCAGCGATGATTATACTACAAGATACTATCCGGCGCAGAAGACATCCATTGAAGAGTTGATGGAGAAGCTCTCAGGAAGTTCAGAAAATAGAATGATGAAGGCCAAGCTGGGTGAACTATACCCATATGCCGAATTATTAAACAAGATTGAATCGATGCGTGGCCCACAAGCAAGGCTACCCTTTGAAATTAGTATTAAATGAGAAAGGTTTATTATCTATCGACTTGTAGTACTTCTAAAAGAATCATTACAGAACTAGATTTGAAATCGAAGGATTTCGTTTTTCAGGATATTAAAACAGAACCGATTACTCAACATCAGCTTGAATACATGCTGCAGCTAGCGGGAAGCTATGAGGCATTATTTTCGCGTATAGCGCGAAAATACCGGGAACTGGATTTAAAAAACCGAGAACTTTCAGAAAATGACTACCGCGATTTTATTTTGCAAGAGTACACCTTTCTTAAGCGACCTGTAGTTATTCTAAATGACAATATCTACATCGGAAGTTCAAAGCCTAATCTTGAAGCCTTAAGGAAAGCATTGCACTAATCCTTTTGTTTAAAGCTATAGATATTATAGGCTAATAATAGGATGCTCATGGCACTGAAGAAATAGAGCGAGGTGCTAAAGGGGATGCTCGTGTCGAGCCATTGAAGAACACTGTAGGGGATAACGACAAGGAAGAGCAGCACTGATACTCCCAATCCAAGATATTTGCTGAGGTTCTCCATTTATCTAACTTTCGCCGTTCTAACGATTTTCGCAAAGAGGTTAGGAAAAAACCGTTTGATATAAACCCCAATAGTTTCTTTGCCACCAACTAATAATTCATTTTTTGCACGCTCCATACCGCTTACTATTTTTTTAGCGCATAGCTCTGCAGGCATTCCTTTAGCTTGAGCATCATCCATCTCATTTAATGCCTTCCCGTCTTCCGTTAAGGCATTAACAGACACATTCGTTTTTATGAACCCCGGCGTCACGATAGTTACATAAATATTCTTTTGATAGTTCTCCGCTCGCAGTGAATCAAAAAAACCATGAAGGGCGTGTTTAGAGGCTGCATAGGCACTTCGGTAAGGGCTGCCAAACTTTCCTACCAAACTGCTAATAGGTACAATATATCCAAAGCCGTTCTCAATCATTTTTGGAAGTATAGCTTTTGCGAGAACAACCGTGCCGAAGTAGTTAACATCCATAATCCGTTTATCAACCTCTAAATTCGTTTCTACCGCCATAGATCGTTGACTGATACCACCGCTGGCTACGAATACGTCTATTTGGCCGAAATATGAAAGTGCCTCCTGAGCTTTTTCTATTAGGCTATCAGTAATGGCTAAATCAAGGGGCAGGATTTTAGTTTCTGCAACATTTTCACCCTGCAACTCATTTTTTACGCGTTCTAATTCGAGTTCTTTTCTCGATGAAAGAATCAACTTAGCTCCTTTTTGTGCGAGTGCTTTAGCAACTGCTTCACCGATTCCTGAAGATGCTCCCGTAATCCAGACAATTTTGTTATGAAAACTAATCATAGTTTGTTGGGTTTACGGGTATAGATTACAAAATCAAAGGCATAGTCATGCCTGGCATCGACATCATGTCTCAATCTAGACTCTTCCTCCCAGATAGATTTATCAATTTTAGGAAAGAATGTGTCCCCATCAAAGGTCCCCTTTACTTCAGTTATGTACAATTTGTCTGCGAGATCGATCGATTGGGCATAGATCTGTCCACCGCCAATGATAAATACTTCATCTTGATTCGCATTGCGAGCATACCCAATGGCATGATTAATATTGTCTGTTATGATGGAATTCTCTGCATTATAATCGTTCTGCTTAGTAACAATTATGTTCACTCTATTAGGTAGCGGACGAAACTTATGAGGGATTGATTCATAATTCTTTCGCCCCATAATTACATGATGATTTTTAGTGGTTTCCATGAAATACTTCATGTCGTCTGGTAATTTCCAAACCAAATCATTGTCCTTGCCTATGACGAGGTTTTCTGATACTGCCGCAATTAGGGATATAACCATTACAGTTTTTTCGTAAATATAAAATTAAATTGAATCGATATTCTTTAACGGGTTGCCTCTCAACAACTCGTCTACTTTCATTTTCTTTTTTCCAGGTAATTGAAGTTCCATTATATCCATCCAATGGTCGATAGCTTTAACAGAAATTTTTGTTTTATGATCTGTAACTACTGAACCGGGTTCCGCTTTTTTGCTAAGCTCGGATTTCGAAACACCGAATATCTTGCACTGCATCCCGTCAAGGGTTGTCCAGGCACCTGGATAAGGATTTAAGCCACGAACAAAATTATAGACATCCTTAAAATTATTCTGCCAACTAATTTCGCAGGTTTCCTTAAAAATTTTGGGTGCAAGTTTAATATCTTCATTAATAACTTGTGGTGATGTAGTAACCGCTTCCTCTGCTATGGTCTGTGCCGTCTTTAGTACGAGGTGCGCGCCTCTGGCCATTAACCTGTCGTATAATGATGCCACTGTATCCTCTTCGGTAATTTGCTCTTTTTCCTGAAAAATAATCTCGCCAGTATCTATTTCATGCTTCAAGAAAAAGGTAGTTACACCGGTAACGGACTCACCATTAATAATCGCCCAGTTTATAGGTGCCGCGCCACGATAATCGGGCAATAGCGATGCATGGAGATTAAATGTTCCCAGCTTTGGCATATTCCATACCACCTCCGGTAACATTCTAAAGGCAACCACAATTTGCAAATTTGCGTTATAGCCAGCCAGTTCTTCAATAAATGCAGGATCTTTTAGATTAGTGGGCTGAAGGACAGGCAATTCATGTTTTACCGCGAATTCCTTAACCGGTGAAGGAATTACGGTTTGGCCGCGCCCTTTTTTGCGATCAGGGGCTGTTACAACAGCTACGACCGGCATGTTCGCCTCTACGAGTGCTTTCAAACTTGCAACGGCAAAGTCTGGTGTGCCTAGAAATATGATCTTTAAATCAATCATAGAAGATATTTGGAGCAAAACTATGAGATAATGTTTTACTTTGGCATAGATAAGTGAAATTCAATTGAAGCTTTCCGTATTTATATCTCAAAAAACCAGTAAGCCCGAGGCAGGTACCTTTTCATCTACCATCCATAAAGTGGCAGTTGTTAGCATAGCGCTAGGCCTTGCCGTTATGACTTTGGCCTTTTTAATCATGCTGGGTTTTCAGAATACGATTAAATCTAAAGTGTACGATTTTACTGGTCATTTACAAGTTACCAGGTACCTAACCGGAAACACGTATTCAGAAAGGCCGGCAACGCTCGATAGCCTTGCGTTCAATCCAGAAATTACCAGAGTACAACCCTTTGGTTATAAATATGGGCTCTTGCAGAACGAAGAAGGGGTAGAGGGAATCATTTTCAAGGGGATTGATCAAAATTTCAACCAGGAGGTTTTTAGTGATTATCTAATTGAAGGAAGGTTTATTAACCTGGATTCGAGCAAGATTTCTACGGAAGTAGTTGTGAGTAAGAAAGAAGCGGCAAGAATGCAGTTAGAGGTTGGTGGTAATATTATCATGCATTTCATTCAGGAGCCACCACGAACACGTAGGTTAAAAATTGTTGGAATCTACGAAACAGGGATGGAAGATTTTGACGACAAGCTTATTCTTGGCGATTTGGCTTTGGTGCGACGGTTGAATAATTGGAAAGAAAATGAAGCGGGGGGATATGAAATCTTTATTCGAGACACCGAGCAGGTCGAGCAGGTCTATGCTTCGCTTTATGATGAATTAGGGTATGAACTCTTTATTCAAAAGTCGAGTCAAAAGTATATTCAAATCTTTGAATGGCTGTCGTTAATAAATAATAATGTGAGCCTATTAATATTTATGGTGCTTTTTGTGGCTTCCTTTAATATGATCTCTATAGTGCTTATTTTAATTCTTGAACGCACCCCAATGATCGGGACCCTCAAAGCATTAGGCGCGAACGATCGGTTCATTCAAGAAATATTTATTTATAGCGGTATTCGGCTAATTATTAAGGGGTTAGTCTTTGGGAATATCCTGGGAATTGGTTTGGCAACATTGCAATACTATTATAATTTGATTCCCCTCGATCCTAATAATTATTATATGAGCTATGTACCAATAGAATTCGATTGGCTTGTAATTGCGGGATTGAATGTGTTGATTTTTGTAATAGTATCGTTGGTGCTATTCTTACCAACATTGTTTATTTCGCGAATTCAACCAGTACAAGCGATAAGATTCGACTAGGCGGCCCTGTCGTATTTTCTAAACCAGCTGCCAATTTTAAGTGAGATTACCCCTAGAACGGCCTCTTTAAAAATGCCACTAGACATCTTCGACTGGCCGCGCGTACGGTCCGTAAATATTATCGGCACTTCCTTGATTTTGAAACCGTACTTCCAGGTATCGAATTTCATTTCAATCTGAAAAGCATACCCAACGAATTTAACCCTATCGAAGTCTAAAGTTTCGAGTACAGTACGTGCGTAACACTTAAATCCGGCTGTAGTGTCTCTAATTTTCATGCCCGTAATTATTCTAACATAAGTGCTGGCTAAATATGACATCAAAACTCTACCCATAGGCCAGTTTACAACGTTAACACCGGTAACATAACGAGAGCCTATGGCCATATCATACCCTTCTACGGCACAAGTCTCAAGTAATCTTTCCAAATCATGCGGGTTGTGAGAAAAGTCGGCATCCATCTCAAAAACATAATCGTATTGATGCTTTAAACTAAATCTAAAACCTTCGATATAGGCAGTACCCAACCCGTTTTTACCTTCCCGTGTAATTAAATGCAGCTGTTGTTCATAGGGCCGGCCTCCAGCTTCCTTTTGAGCAATAAGGCGCTGAACTATTTCTGTTGTGCCATCTGGAGAGTTGTCGTCAACAACCAGTACATCGAAAGGCTTTTTGAGATCAAATACTGCGCGTATTATCGCTTCGATATTTTCTTTCTCATTATAGGTCGGTATGATAACCAGATTCTTACTCAAATAAATATTTTTTTACGTCGCCAAAGGTAGTACTTCAATTTTGAAAACAGCCTTTTTTTTAAAGCATGATCAACTAAAGAACGTAAAAATATTAGATTTTGTTTGTAGGTAAAACACATTAAATTTAAACGAATCTCTATTTTTGCAGCCTAGAATTTTCTACTATGATAAAACCGTTTGTTAGAAATGAAACATCCCGCTTAAGAACAGTAGTTCTTGGACTTGCGGAAGACTTTGGAGGAACACCTTCTTTGCATGATGTATATGACCCTAAATCGAAGGAGCATATACTTGCTGGAACCTATCCAGATCAGCAATCGATCAATGAGGAGATGGTTCACCTCGAAGATGTTTTTCATAAGTACGATGTGGAATTGCTGCGACCGGATAACATCCCTGGAGTAAATCAAATATTCGCCCGAGATATCGGTTTCGTAATCGATGATATCTTCGTTGAACCGAACATCATTGAGAACCGCTACAATGAGAAATTTGGAATTAAGCGCATAATAGATCAAATACCATTAGACAAAGTGGTACGCGTAGGGCCAGAGGTTAGAATAGAAGGTGGCGATGTTAAGCCATGGAATGACAAAATATTTGTTGGCTACTCCGATGATGAAGATTTTTATCGCTATACCGTAAGTAGAACGAATAAAGAAGGGGTAGAATTTTTACGTAAACAATTCCCGCATCGAGAGGTTCATGCCTTTCAATTGAATAAATCTGATGATTACGCTAAGGATAATGCCTTGCATCTTGATTGTTGTTTTCAACCCATTGGTCATAATCAGGCCATAATGTATCCTGGCGGATTTAAAAATCCAGAAGATGTTGAGTTTCTTTACGACTATTTTGGTAAGGAAAATATCATTGAGATTAATCAGGATGAAATGTACTATATGTATTCAAATATATTTTCTATTTCACCCGAAGTAATTGTATCATGCGTTTCTTTTAAACGATTAAATGATGAACTTGAGGCTCGCGGATTTACTGTTGAGAAGATTAAGTACATAGAAATAGCTAAAATGGAAGGTTTACTTCGGTGTTCCACAATGCCGATTTTAAGAGATTGATTATGGGAGGGCGTCAGATTACTTCTAATATTTTAATGGTTCGGCCGGTTGATTTTAAGCTTAACGAGCAAACAGCCGTTAATAATTACTATCAGCAAGAGATTGATGATCTGTCGGATAAGGGTGCTCAAAACAGGGCTTTACAAGAGTTCGATGATTTGGTGCAGATGCTTCGTGATCATGGAATTAGAGTTACGGTAATTCGTGATCGGCCAGATGCCGAAACACCTGATTCGATATTCCCGAATAACTGGGTTAGCTTCCATCATGATGGCACCGTTGCGCTTTACCCGATGTTTGCAGAAAACAGAAGATTAGAAAGAAGGGCTGATATTATTGAATCTCTTCAGGAGGAAGGATATATCGTTGAGAACATCAAAGATTTTTCTGCATTCGAGACCCAAAATAAGTTTTTGGAAGGTACTGGCAGCATGATTCTTGACCGGGACTATCATCTCGTTTATGCCGCAAATTCAGAGAGAACCGACCAAGAGGTACTGGATAAGTTTTGTGAAGAATTTAGTTATAAACCAATAACTTTTAATGCATATCAAACGGTAGATGGAGAGCGGCTTCCCATTTATCATACGAATGTAATGATGTCTCTAACCGATAAATTAAGCATTATCTGTTTATCGTGCATCGACGATCCGCAAGAAAGGAAATCTGTAGAGGAAACATTACTGGGTTCAGGAAAAGAGATTTGTGAGATAAGCGAAGCTCAGGTTAACCAGTTCGCTGGAAATATGTTATCCTTAAATAATGAAAATGGTGAGGAGTTTCTAATCATGTCTACAGCTGCCCATAATTCGCTCGACAAGAAGCAAATAGCTCAAATCGAAAAATATTATACCATACTATCCAGCTCACTTGAAACCATTGAGACCTTAGGCGGAGGAGGGGCAAGATGTATGATGGCCGAAGTTTTTTTACCAACAAAATAAGAAATACAAACCTTAATGTATAACCTTACCGACCATTTAACCAAAGATATTCAATCGGCCTTCCTTCAAACATTTGAGCAGGAAATTGGTCCGATTAGTTTACAGCCAACACGAAAGGACTTCGCGGGTCATTACACATTGGTGATGTTCCCATATCTAAAAGTCACAAGAAAAAGCCCAGAAGAAAGTGGCAAGGCCTTGGGTGAAACACTTAAAGAATCCAGTAAACTGGTTAAAGAATTCAATGTCGTAAAGGGATTTTTGAATATCGTAATTAATGACAGTGTTTGGGTCAAAGTACTAAATGATTTAAATACGAATCCAGATTGGTTCGAAATTAAGTCTAGCGGTCGTGAGATGATGGTAGAATTCTCTTCACCAAATACAAATAAACCACTTCACCTGGGTCATTTACGAAATATATTCTTGGGATATTCGGTGGCCCAAATCCTTGAGGCGAATGGTGATAAGGTGCATAAGGTGCAAATTATTAACGATAGGGGTATTCACATCTGTAAATCGATGGTAGCCTGGTTGAAATTTGGAGAAAAGGCGAACCCTTCGGATACTCAAACTAAGGGAGATAAATTTGTTGGTAATTTCTATGTGAAGTTCGACCAGGAATATAAGAAGCAAATCGAAGATCTGGTAGCTGCCGGCACACCACGTGAAAAAGCAGAGAAAGAGGCACCGATTATGCTGGAAGCTCAGGAAATGCTGCGAAAATGGGAAGAAAGAGACCCAGAAGTGTATAGTTTATGGCAGCGAATGAATGAATGGGTGTATGCTGGATTTGAAGCCACCTATAACACCATGGGAGTTTCTTTCGATAAACTTTATTACGAATCAGATACTTATCTTTTAGGGAAAGACGAAGTATTACAAGGCGTTAAATCTGGAATCTTCTATCAAAAAGAGGACGGCTCTGTATGGGTGGATTTAACAGAAGAAGGTCTCGACCATAAGTTATTGTTGAGGGCCGATGGCACATCGGTTTATATGACACAAGATATTGGTACCGCCATTCAACGCTTTAAGGATTTTCCTAAAATTCAAGGACAGGTTTATACAGTGGGTAATGAGCAAGATTATCATTTTAAGGTCTTATTTCTTGTTCTCGGCAAATTGGGGTACGATTGGGCTAGTCATTGTTATCATCTTAGTTATGGTATGGTTGACTTACCTTCAGGTAAAATGAAATCCCGGGAAGGAACTGTAGTAGATGCCGACGACCTTATGCAAGAAATGGTTGAAACAGCCGAAGAGCACACCAAGGCATTGGGTAAAATTGAGGGCTTTTCTGAAAAGGATGCACGGGCATTATATAAAACTCTGGGGCTTGGTGCATTAAAATACTTTCTCCTTAAAATTGATCCGAAGAAACGTATGCTATTCGACCCGCAGGAGTCGATTCAATTTCAGGGGAATACTGGACCATTTATTCAATACACACATGCCAGAATTATATCGATTTTAAACAGGGCTAAAGAAATGGGCGTCGAGATGAACCAACTCAGTTCTGATGTTGTTTTAACAGAGATAGAAATGGAAGGGGTAAAGCTTGTCTCTGAATTTAATGAGAAAATTGCAGAGGCTGGTAATGAATATTCTCCGGCTGTACTCGCGCAATATATTTACGATGTAGCAAAGGAGTACAATAGGTTTTACGCTGAACTTCCTATTTTTAAAGAAGAGGATGAAGCTACCATAAAATTTAGAGTGGTTTACTCTAAACTGGTGGCTCAGGTAATTAAAAAAGGTATGAATATATTGGGAATTGATGTTCCTGACCAAATGTAAGAATGATGAAAACAACAATCAAATTATTAGTATTGGTTACAATGATAGCCACCACCACTTCTTGTGGTTTTAAAAAAGTTGCAGCTAGACCTTCAGAAAACATGCAGGAATCAAAGGGTTCGATTTATGATTTTACAATGACCGCAATTGATGGCGAAGAGATTGCGTTGAGTAAATACAAAGGAAAGAAAGTTCTTATTGTTAATACCGCATCCGAATGTGGTTTTACGCCGCAATATGAAAGCCTTCAGAAGCTTCATGAAACCCATGGCGATCAAATTGTAATTCTTGGTTTTCCCGCCAACAACTTTGGTCAGCAAGAGCCGGGCTCAAATTTAGAAATTGCTAAATTTTGTGAAGCTAATTATGGTGTTACCTTTCAGATGTTCAGCAAAATTTCAGTGAAAGGAGATGACATGGATCCACTATACCAGTGGTTATCGGACAAGGATAAGAATGGTTGGAATGATGAAGCTCCGGGTTGGAATTTTTGCAAATATTTAGTTGACGAGAAAGGGCAACTGACAAAATACTACGCCTCGGCCATCGATCCTATGAGCGAAGAATTGCTTGCGGACGTTTTATAATTGAATGAAATTTAGGGCCTGGATATCAGCATTTAGACTAAGAACCCTGCCTTTAGCACTATCTACCATTGGCATGGGCACCTTTCTTGCCATTGAACAAGGCGTTTTCAGTTTAAACGTATTTATCTGGGCGATTACCACCACGGTTTTTTTACAAGTCTTGTCAAACCTCGCCAATGATTATGGCGATAGCATTAATGGAGCTGACAGCATTCATCGGATAGGTCCGGAAAGAGCGGTTCAGAGCGGTGTGATCACAATTGCAGAGATGCGCAGAGGGATCGTTGTTCTTGCCATTCTCTCCCTAGTTTCAGGAATTGCATTATTATATGTGGCGCTAGGGATTCAATCATTAGACTTTTATATTTTTCTTGCGCTTGGGCTCTTGAGCATTATTGCAGCCTACACGTATACTGCTGGCAAGCGACCCTACGGCTATGCTGGTTTTGGTGATATAATGGTCTTAATTTTCTTTGGTGTATTAGGCGTAGGAGGGAGTTTTTACCTTTATTCACACGAGCTCGATTATACTATGTTACTGCCGTCTCTTGCCATAGGTTTGCTTGCAACAGGTGTGTTGAATATTAATAACATCCGTGATGAACGATCTGATAAATTGGCCGGAAAGCAGACGATACCTGTACGCTTTGGGCATAGTGCAGCCATAAAATACCACTGGGCTTTACTAGTTCTCTGTATTCTGCTAAGCGCGGTATACCTTGGTCTGCATGAATTTAGCTATAGTTATCTATTATGGTTAGCTGGGTTGCCACTTATTTTCGTTAATGGGATCCAAATTTCTAGAATTAAACAAGAAAAACTCCTCGACCCATATCTGAAGCAGTTAGCTATTACAACCTTCGTCTATATGATATTTTTTGGGTTGGCCTTAATAATTTGATTTCAACCAATTACTTGAGCTAAATCATTTCAAGTTGATAGTATTTTTAGTAACTTGAACCTAATCAAGCGAGGTTGATATGAAAAAGATTTTAATTCCCACAGATTTTTCGAAAGAAGCGAGTAGTGCAGCCGCATTAGCCTGCGATGTTGCCAAGAAATTCAATGCAGAGTTAGTTTTCCTCCATTCCATAGAGGTTACAAGCTCAGAATCAATTAATGCCAGTGGTGCTCCTTCGAATTTCGACTCCTATGCGGATTCTATGTTGGTGCACGAGTCCATTGAACGTGCTAAAGATGAGATGGATAAGCTTATCGAAAGCCCTTTATTCAAGGATTTAGTAGTGTCGCAAGTAATAAAAATAGGGAGCCCCTTTAGCCATATTTATGAAGCCGTTGAAGATGGAACGGATTTTATTATAATGGGAACAAAGGGCGCTAGTGGGCTAAGCGAAGTGCTTATAGGTTCCAATACGGAGAAAGTAGTACGCCGTGCCAAATGTCCTGTGCTTTCTGTTAAAGCAGAGACAGATAGTTCGGTCTTTGAATCCATTGTTTTGGCAACTGATATGAATGGGCATGAGGAAAAACTTGTTGCCTGCTTAAACAAACTGCAGTCTGTATTTGATTCCAAAATTCATATGGTTTGGATAAATACCCCAAATAATTTTAAACCTGATCGTGTAACGAAAACTATGCTCAGAGATTATGCAAATAAGTATGATCTCAAGAATGTAGACGTTAACGTATTTAATGATGTGATTGAGGAAGATGGGATACGACATTTTGCAGATGAAATTGATGCAGGAATGATTGCGATGAGCACTTCTTCACACACAGGTCTAAGTAGAATAATAAGAGGTAGTATTGCAGAAGATATGGTTAATCACGCAAAAAGGCCAGTTCTCACTGTGTCAATGAAAATGTAATAAATGGCAAGAAAGGAAAAAAGCGATTGGAAAGACCGCCTCGGCGTTGTTTACTCCACCAGCGATAATTTTGATTACGATTATAATGATGAACCTGAAAACGAAACTTTAGCGGCAGATAAGCAGCGTCTTATGGTTTTGCTGGATAAAAAGCAACGTGCAGGCAAGAAAGTGACGCTGGTTACTGGCTTTGTGGGATCGGAAGATGACCTAAAAGCTTTAGGGAAATCATTGAAATCGAAATGTGGCGTAGGAGGATCGGCAAAGAATGGAGAAATTCTTATCCAGGGTGATTTTCGCGATCGGATAAAATCAATCCTCCAGGAAGAAGGGTACAAGGTTAGGTAGATTAATTACCCTTCACCATCGAACCATTTTTTGAACCCATTAACCTTTTCACGGCTTACGATAATCTCTTTTTCTGGAGCTATCTCGGTAATTATTTTTAGTCTGCTGTTTGAGTAAACCAGAACGTCGTTAATAAAATCGATATTTACGATAAAGGTTCTGTTTACTCTTAAAAACTTAATAGGGTCGAGCATATCTTCTAGTTCTTCGAGCTTATAGTCAATAATCATTCTTCGGCCCTGATCTGTTGTTATATATGCATTTCGACCTTCAGCATAGAAAAAAACGATCTTGTCTGTGGTAATTGAACGGATGTGCTCACCGATTTTAATCATGAATCGGTTTTTATACTTCTTTGTGTTTGCGATTCCTTCTAATAGATGACCGATGTTGGTCTCAACGGGCGCATCGTTACTACTGCGGAGCAGACTATATTTATCGATTGCGGCGGAGAGGTCGGGGAAATTAATGGGCTTTAAGAGGTATCCAATACTATTAACTTCAAAGGCCTTTAGCGCGTATTCGTCGTATGCTGTAGTGAATATTACCGGCTTATTAATATCTACAGCCTCGAAAATTAAGAAGCTTTTACCATCTATAAGCTCTATATCCATAAAAATAAGGTCGATACTTTCGAGGTTCAGTTTGAACCAGGAAATCGCCTCCGCTACGCTTTGAATTTTGGCGATTATTTCGATAGTTGGATCATAACGAAGAATATATCGTTCTAATTTCTCAGCTGCTGGAAGTTCATCCTCAATAATTATTACTTTCATAGGTTAGGCAGCAGTGTTTTTAAGAATCGGGATCTTATAAAAGGTATCGCCATATGCCTGTACTTTGATTAATGGCAAATCGCAATAGAAAGAATAGGCAGCTTGAAGCCGTTTAAACATTATTGCTTCATTATTATTTTTCACTAAGCGCTCGTTCATTTTATGAGACAAAGTAAAGTAATTGTCTTCTCGAGCCAAAACAAGCGTAAGTGGCCGCTCTTTAAAAATTAGACTATTCTTTATTATTTCTTCGATTAATAGGGGAAGCGAACCTGGAATTATTAAGCTATCTCCTTCTTCAGTATCTTTCTGAATTTTGATTAAATTTTCATACTTAACATTATGTAATTCAATGAGATTTTCGGCTGCACCCAGATCTTTCTTAAGTTCGATTGCCTCATTATTACGATTAGAAAGCATGTACCGGTAAACTAAGGCGAGCTTATCGATATAATCTTCTGCTAAATCTACATCCTTATCGATTAAAGCAATTGCCGACTCCAGACACTCAAATAATAGATCAGGGTTTACCTCAGCCTGATAATCTTCTAATTCATATTGAACCTGAGCCCTCAGCGTTTCCTCATCTTCGATAAGTTGTTCATTTTGCTTATTAAGCAATTGATAACTAATGGTTAGTGTGGTTAAAAGCACACTGGTTATCCCAAAAAATATCGCAAAGGATTTAAGCTCTGTTTCGAATCCTGCAATTGAGCTAAACCCAAGCAGAAATACAAAATAGATATACAGGGAGGCATAAATTAGTAATAGGGTTATCGCAAGATTAACCGTATATAAGATTAGGTTGGAGGTAAGATTTATCCTGTATTTTGGAAAAATCCAGGTAAAAGATAATCTGTTGCCTTCGAATGTTAAATAACTTAATGCTATGCAGAAAAAGAGCTCAGCACTTAAAAAAGACTCATTAAGTGATAAGAGATTATTATTAATCATTAAAAGAAGAAGATAGATTAATGCCCCATAGGGTATTGGCACTACTATTCTAAAAAGGGCTGTATGGATGACATTTTTTTTCATGCAACCTTACTAATTTGCTCCGATTTAATGATGGGTACCTTAACCTCGAATGATTCTTCATTAATTATGCTAACCTGATCATTGGTTAAGAAACTATATCTCATTTTTATGTTATCCAATCCAATTTTATTAGAGTTTACACTATGTGGCGGTTGCGTTTTATTATTAACCACACGAATTTCCGAGTTATCTATTACACCCAAATAGATGTTTAAGGGTTCATCTGCAGAGAAAACATTATGCTTAATCGCATTTTCTACAAGAATCTGTAAAGTCAGAGGTGGAATACGATAAGTCAAAAGTTGGTCGGGGATGTTAATGTTTAAATTCAGCCCCTCACGATACCGCACACAGAGTAAGTAATAATAGGCCTTAGCAAAAGCCACCTCTTCACCTAATGATACAAGTTGATGTTTATGCGTGTTCAGGATATATTGATAGGTGTCTGCAAGACGGCGAATGTATTCTTCAGCACTGGCCTTATCCTTATGAATTAATGATGATATAGTGTTTAAGCTGTTAAAAAGATAGTGTGGACTCAGCTGATTTTTTAGTGCTTCGTATTGAAGTTTAAGCTGCTTTCTGTCTTTTTTAATTGTAGAAATCTGACCTTCAGCATAATGATAATAAGCATAGAGCACCAGAGTAATTATATTATAAAGTATAACAAAAACCATAGTAAGTATCCAGAGCACGGCAAATCCTTGCCAATTCGATGCCCAGATATCAGCCACTGATTCTTTCGTACTAAGCTTAAGAACGATCATTAAAATGACTCCAGAAATTAGTATTCCGCCTAAGCCATTAAAAACAAAGTCAATTAGAAAACGAAGCGAAAATTGCTCCTGCCATAAAATTCGGCCATTAATTTTCCTGCTAATTACGTAGAAAATCGATTGCAAGAGCACGCCAGAAACGCCGCCACCAACAGTAAGAAGAGCCAGAAGGGGTGCATTTGGGAATAAACCTGTTAGATTATAATAAACTAACAGGCTTATTGCAGTTCCTGCAATAAAACCTGTAACGATAAATAAGATTCGTTTTTCCACAGCTTATAAATATCGATAAATTCTTCCAATCATTTTAGCCTAATCACGGCAATTGGCAGCAATGTTACCGTTAATAATTTAAAGACTTCATGAGCTTTCCGTAGTCAGAATCGGATAAACCTTTGGCCGAGATCATAAAGGCTTCGCGCACCTCGTTATTAGCTGATAAATTTGGTGCTAATAAGGTTAACAACTTAGCCTTCTCGTAATTACTTGAAATATCGTCTATGGCTTCTATTAATTTTAGTTGGTCGCCATCTGACAAGTCATCTTTTTTGGCAAGGAGAGAAAGAACTTTAGATTGATCGTAACTTGAGCTTATCCCATCTGAATATTCGATAAGAGTAGAATAATTACTGCTGGTAAAATTATTTGAATTTGCTATCAGTTGCAAAATCTTACTTTTTTCGTAACTCGATGAAACATCTGCAGTGGCAATAAGTATTGCATCAACCGACTCCTTATCTAGTTTTTGATTGCTAATTATTGTTTGAAGTAGTTTTGATTGCTCATAATCCGAGTTAATATACGTTGCAGCCTTGGTTACTTTAATAATTTGCGCCGTCGTTAGATCTCTGGTATCAACGAGTCTTTTTAATGCTTTGCTTTGCTCATAGCTTGAGCTAATTGCACCAATTGCCTTGACCATCACATCAAAATCAAGATCTTCGGTTTCTTGATTGTCGACTACATAGCGTAGTATTTTTCCTTGTTCATAGGTTGAATTTATATACGCCGTCTCAGCAATAACCATCTCGATATTGGCTGTACTTAAATCGTCCTTTAGCATAGCCTGTAGTATTTTCGACTGCTCATAACTCGAACTAACTTTTCGAACTCCTGCAATAATTAAGGTCTTATTTTGTTCGGAGAGGTCTTCTTCCTTTAGAAAATGGATATATACTTTACTTTGTTCATAAGAGCTGTTAATTTCTTCTACGAATTTAATTGCTGCGCGCATGTTTTCTTCATTTTTCGCAAAAAGCTCACTGTTCTCTCTTAGTACTTTCGATTGTTCATAACTTGAATTGAGCTCTCTGCTAGCATGATTTAAGGTTTTGCTGATATCAGAATTGGAAAGGTTCGCCATGTTAAAAACGGCTGTATAATACTTGCTTTGCACATAGTTGCTTGGCAAGTTTTCTATCTCATCTAAAACAGCATCAATACCGCCCTTCTTATAAAACTTATTAACACGCTCCTCTGCACCAATGCCAGTAGTACGAATTATCTCCGGCAATACTGAGGCCATCCATTTTCTGCCTTCTGGTTCGAAGTCCACTTTAGAACTACCTTCTCTGTAGGTTCTTGTAAATTGCCCGTTCGATTCACCTTCGAGCTCAATAGTACGCTTATTACCAAAAGAGCGCTTACTAAACTTAAGGAAACCACCTGGGCTAATATATTTAACATCGGTTTCGTCATCTGTAAATATTATCTTCCCTCGATATTCTAAATCGGTACTGGTTACACCTGTATTCGATCTGTAGGTATGGGTCTGGTTTCCTTTACCATTAATCTCAACTTCTGTTTGACCAAAAAGAAGAGTAGGGGTAATAAATAATAGAGCAATTAGTAAGTATTTCGAGCTTGTTTTCATCGTTTCAATTTAATGTAAGTATTCTTGTTGCACTTTGAATACGATACAAGTATAGAGTAAGGTTATGGTTTATAATACCTTCTTGTAACCAACCGTATTATCTTTGTACTGAATTGTAGAACCGTGAATATTTTTTCAAAAACCGATAGGGTATTTTGTCAAAATCTAATCGTTTACGGAGATTTGTACCTATAATCAGAACTATGACTTCAGACCAGTTAAAAGAACTAAGTAAACGCATTAAATCCCTTCGGGAATATCTTTGACTATTCCAGTAAGAAAAAAGATATTGAAGAATTAGAACTGGTATCTGTTCAACCGGGCTTTTGGGATAGTCCCAAAGAGGCCGAAGCTTTATTACAACAAATACGTGCTAAAAAAGTCTGGACGAAGAGCTTCGAAGTAGTTCAGTCTAAGTACGACGATCTTGAAACGCTTTATGAATTCCTTGAAATGGGGGAAGGCGATGAGCATGAGATAGAGGGGCTGTATCAGAAGCTGCTTACCGATATTGAAGAGCTTGAGTTTAGAAGAATGCTTCGAAATGAAGAGGACCAATTATCGGCGATGATGGAGATTAATCCGGGTGCGGGGGGTACCGAAAGTCAGGATTGGGCTGAAATGCTGATGCGTATGTATATCATGTGGGGCGAGAAGCAAGACTATGCGGTTAAAAAGGTGAATTATCAGGTTGGAGATACGGCTGGTATAAAGTCTGCAACCCTCGAATTCGATGGGTCTTTCGCATATGGATATTTGAAAGCAGAGATTGGAGTGCATCGTCTAGTACGTATTTCACCATTTGATTCTGGTGCACGTAGACACACCTCTTTTGCATCGATATATGTATATCCGATAGTAGACGACAGTATTAATATTGAGGTTAACCCGGCGTTTATTCGGTGGGATACCTACCGATCGGGTGGCGCTGGCGGTCAAAACGTAAACAAAGTAGAAACAGCAGTTCGACTTCATTATACGCCTCCCGAAGATTCGGGAGAGCCAACGTTTGTGGTTGAATGTCAGGAAGAGAGGTCTCAGCTTAAGAATAAAGATAAGGCGATGAAGATGCTTAAGTCACGCCTCTATGAGTATGAAATATCAAAAAGAAACGAGGCCCGCGACGTAATAGAAAGTAATAAAATGAAAATTGATTTCGGCTCTCAGATTCGAAATTATGTATTGCATCCCTATAAATTAGTAAAAGATGCACGCACCGGTACCGAACGCAGCGATGTGCAAAACGTACTGGATGGTGATCTTAGCGATTTTATTAAAGCTTTCTTGATGGAGAGTAGTAAAGAAGAGTAAGATGAACAATCTTGCTATAACTTTCCTATTATGAAGAAATTTGGCGGTTTTACTGTTCAGTTTTGGCTGCTCTGCTTAAGCTCTTTCCTGTTTTTTTCCAGTTTTAATATGATGATCCCTGAGTTGCCGGATTATCTTACGAGCCTCGGTGGTGCTGAATATAAGGGGTACATTATCTCTTTATTTACTTTAAGTGCTGCAATTAGCAGGCCATTTAGTGGTAAGTTGGCCGATACAATCGGTAGAATACCGGTTATGGTTATTGGGGCATCGGTTTGTTTTGTTTTGGGGTTTGTGTATCCCATGGTAGGAACGGTAACGGCTTTTCTGATTCTGCGATTTTTTCATGGATTCTCAACCGGATTTAAACCCACAGGCACATCGGCTTATGTAGCGGATATTGTTCCGGAACATCGTAGGGGTGAAGCCATGGGAATGCTCGGTGTATTCGGGAGCTTAGGGATTGCTGCAGGACCAATGATAGGAGGGGTGATTGCCGTAAACCTATCCTTAAATATCCTGTTTTACACATCATCCATTTTTGCGATCCTGTCGGTGATAATACTATTGGGAATGCACGAAACAGTTACTGTAAAGCATAATTTTAAACCTTCCTTATTAATTATTCCTTTTAACGAAGTATTCGAGCGTCGTGTTCTAGGGCCATCGGTAGTCATGCTGCTCTATGCTTTTTCGTTTGGTATAATACTCACGGTAATCCCCGATTTTAGCTCTCATTTAGGCATAAAAAACAAAGGGCTTTTCTTTACCAGTTTTACGGCGACATCGATCTTAGTGCGAATTGTAGCTGGCAAGCTATCCGATAAATATGGCAGGGTTCCAATTCTAAAGGTATCGACTTTGCTCGTTATGATAACGATGTGGCTTATTGGAATATCAACCAGTATAACCCACTTCTTAATTGCTGGAGCCTTCGTGGGTATTGCAGCTGGCATGAATTCACCTACAATTTTCGCATGGACAATCGATCTGAGTGACCCAAGACACCGTGGTAGGGCGATGGCGACCATGTATATTGCTATGGAAATTGGGATAGGTATAGGTGCTTTGGTATCTGCTTTTCTTTTTGATAATAACCCAGAAAATTTGCCACGTGTCTTTAATTCAGGTGCAATTTTGGCTGGATTCGCTTTTCTTTACATTGTTTTTATTTACAAACCGAAAAATGCAAAAGAATGAGCCTTAAGATAATTTCACTACTAGTGTTTATAATAGCCGTTATTGCACAATTACTGGCACAGGTTTATGGTTGGAGCACAGTAGATGTAGCTTCTAAGCCAGTTTTAATTCCTGCACTTATGGGGTATAGCTACACAGCTATTAACATTAAAAGCCGGTTGGCATTCCTATTAATTATAGCCTTATTTTTCTCTTGGCTGGGCGATGTTCTATTAATATTTCAGGAGCAGAATAGTGCTTTCTTTATCATGGGCCTTCTTAGTTTCTTGACCGCCCATATTATTTATACAATCATTTTTCGAAAGTCGTCGAATGAATTCCGTCCTAAAACTTTCACTTATGCCACTGCCTTTCTCTTATTGGTGTATGGTTTACTACTTGTTGCAATGCTGTGGTCAGGGTTAGGGGCTATGAAAATCCCTGTTCTTTTCTATACGCTTGTCATTACGGCTATGGGTTTGTCGGCATTATTTAGAAGGGCTACAGGGTCAAGCTTAGTATTAGTTGGAGCGATGCTATTTATTGCTTCAGATTCGCTGCTAGCGCTTAATAAATTCGATTCGCCGTTTATAGGTGCAGGGTTCTGGATTATGTCAACCTATATTTTAGCACAGTTTTTTATTGTAGCTGGGATGGTTAACTTTTTTGCAACAATGAAAAGCCCAGATGAGGCGTAACCTATAGCTTATACGGTAATAAATTAGAAACATCTCCGCCATATTGGTGCACCTCGCGGATAATTGTAGAGCTTATATGGGCATATTTAGGTGATGTTATCAAGAAAATGGTTTCTAAATCCTCGACAAGATGCATATTGATCTGCGCTATACTATTCTCATATTCGAAGTCAGTTGTATTTCTTAAACCACGGAGAATATAATTGGCCTTATGCTTTTTGGCAAATACGGCGGTCAATTCATTATAGGTTTCAACAGAAATCCGGTCATCATCCCGGTGCAATTCATCGATATGCTCAACCATTGTCTCAATATCAAAATACCGATTTATCTTCGATGAATTATACCCAATTGCAATGACGATCTTATCAAACAATAAGAGGCCTCTATTTACAATATCTTCATGCCCTTTGGTATAAGGGTCAAATGATCCGGGAAATATTGCGATTCTTTCTTCCAAACTCGCTTTTAGCGCAAATTAACGTTAAGAAGGTCAAAATAGTGATGTTCTTGCAATTCATCAAATAAATAACCAAATTTCATATTCTGTGGTCGTTCACCCAAAGCAATATTTTTAATGTATTTGGCAAATTCATTATAATGTTTCGACTGCTTTCCCAGGTAACCCCATAAAACGATATCAGTCTCACGTTGGTCTCGGTTAAGACCCTTAAGAACCGTCATGATATACTTTATGTAATCATTAAATTGTTTAATATAGAACTGATTATAATACTCTAATTTACCGTTCTTGCTCGTGATGATATGAAGCTTAAACCGATCAATATAGATAAAGACACAATCTTTCGGATAATGTTCTAATTGATCTAGTACACCTTCAATTAACGCACTCGACTGATGAAAGAACTCAATTTCTTTATTGGGATAGAGACTATCCAACCAATTGAAAAGACGCTTATCTACCGCAAAACTATTTACAGCACCAGCCTTCTTATGGGTGAAATAGCTAAGTTTATCAAAATCTTGATTTACCTTGCAATTAAACTTAAGGTAGTCGAACAGCTTGGAATCATCGAAGAACTTGTCTGGTACTAGAGCAAATTTATTTCCTTTGATCCCTATCTTAATTCTTGACCAAAAACCAGCTTTGAGAAGGTGGTGACTGTCAAAAATTTCCTCATAAACTTCCACCAATCGGGAATATGAGTTCACATTTGAAATAATATAGTCTTCAAGAAGAAGGCAGCGATTTTCACGTGGGTCAATGACGAGCAATTGAAAATCACGATTGCCAATAAGAAGATTCAGATTATAATGATGAAGCTGATCTACATCGAACTTCTCATCTTTTATTTTTTTTAAAAGTCTATAATCTTTTGTTGCTGTCTTCAATTACTCCCAATTTCCTGCAGTTGTTACCTCCGTTCTTGAGCCAAAACGCAACGGTTTCTTGTTGTAGGCTTCATTTTCTTCACTTCTGGCAGGATTACCAGGTGCAATGTCTCTTACTTCAATTACGTTCACCATCAATCTGTTACGCTCAATACGTTCAGCATAGATATCGAACTTTTGTGCAGGATCTGTAAATGGGATATAGGGTAATTGGCTAATATCGGTTTCAGGGTCGTATAATTCTTCAGTCATTATGAATAACAACTTACCTTTTGTAAGAGGATCGCCATTCGAAAGCGCCGTCATATCATGCACGCGACCGGTCTCTTTGGCAACCTGATCTACCCGCTTACCAGTTATGGCATTAATCATGGTATAAATCTTAGATCCCTTAACTATATATTGTCCTGGAGATACGAGATACTCAATAAAAGTACCATCGGCATTAGCATACACATTGTGGTTATCTTCAAAGATATACTCCCGTACCGGTATAATTTCTAATGTGTCGATTTCAACAACGCTGCTATCTGCGCCATATGCCAATTCAATAATACGTTCCGTACGTTTTGTAATTGGGTACTGTCCATTTTCAATAAAGTTTATAAGGGTATCCCAGTTTGCGGTATATTGACCATAAACAGACTGATAGGCCTTTTCAGCATCCCTGATAAGCTTAAGTTTGGTAATAATAAGCTGTTCAGATTTTTTTATCTGGGTTTCTTCGTCTATCGTGCTTTTTATGCGCAAAACGAGAAATGCTCCTAACCCAATTGCAATGAGCATAAGTACAAAGGAAAAAATACGAGTTGTCATATTAGATTATTTTCTGCAAGTATATAAATTTTATCTCCCAAAACATAGTTTTAAAAAGACCAATTAACCGCTTTCAAGGCGTAATTATAGTTGTCCTCGTTTATCTAAAAGTTCTATTGGATTTGTGCAATTTCTAAGAATCTTATGTCGCTCAGAAATACCTATTTTACTTAATTCATCCGCATTTACAAATTGGGCATATTCTATGACCTTAGAACCTTGGTATTCCGGATCATCACCAACGCCTAGCTCACCTGAATAGCTATCAATTTTAAAGAATAGTTCGATCGCATGCAGAGGCTGTTTAATATGTTCTGTCATAAAGAGGAACTCGCCCGGTATAACATCAAGTAGGGTCTCTTCTTTAAATTCTCGCTTTATAGTTTCAAAAAGCGATTCACCAAATTCAGGCTCTCCACCAGGAGGTGCCCAGAGTACATCGCCATCGATTAAGTGTTTAATGAGCAGTACAGCGTCATTTTTGAAAAGTAGCCCACAGGCCCTAACCCTAATTCTGTTTCCATAAAATTCTCTTACGTTCATCATGGTATTAGCTTTCATTGCTGATAAATTTCAAGCATTTTTGAAAGGCTGTATAATCACCTAAAAATAACTGGATATGAAACTCATTCCTAGAAATCCTCAATTTAAAGATCGCATTGCTAACCAACTTGAGCACCAGAATTTTATGCACCATATTAATTTCAACCTTAGTAAGATTGAAGCGGGTTATACGGAAGGTGAGCTTGATGTTAGCGCTATTCACCATCAACATGATGGATTTCTTCATGGTGGTGTGGTAGCGACTATTGCCGACATTGTAGCGGGTTTTGCCGCATGTACGCTGGTTGATGTTAACCAAAATGTGGTGACGGGTGAAATAAAAATATCCTATTTTTCAAAAGGAAAAGGAACGAAGCTTAAGGCGATTGGAAAAGTGATCAAAGCTGGGAGGAAGATGAGTTTTTGTGAAGCAGAGATTTACAGCATTGCCGAGAACGAAGAAAAAATGATTGCAAAGGCCTCTACATCTATGATAACCATTTAAATTGCCAAAACCATCTTCCATATTAGCTCAAAAATTTCCGTATGATGCCACAGAAGGACAATTAGCATTATTTGAAGCATTTGACCGGTTTATTGATAAAGCCCTGGAGGAAAGTTTAATGATAATTCAGGGATTTGCCGGCACGGGCAAGACATCGGTGGTTTCTGCTTTAGTAAAAACTTTACCGTTGTTCAACTATAAGTTTTTGTTACTGGCACCAACCGGTAGGGCAGCTAAAGTGCTCTCTGCCTATACCGGTAGAAGTGCATTTACTATTCATAAAATCATTTATAAGCAGGTTGCTGATCCTAAATCGGGGCAATTGAGGTTTCGGCTAGTAAAAAATTATAATAAGCATACGATATTCATTATTGATGAAGCTTCTATGCTATCAGATGCTTCAGGGTATGGCGACGCCGGATTACTTAAGGATGTTTTAGACTTTGTATTTGAGCACCCTTCTAATAAACTATTGCTTATCGGTGATACTGCTCAGCTACCCCCTGTAGGGCAATCGTTTAGTGCTGGACTTGACCAAAAACATTTGAATAAGCTAACAGGAAAGACACCAATTTTTGTTCGCTTAGAAGAAGTAATGCGCCAGAATGAAGATTCTGGTATTCTCTCAAATGCAACACGGATAAGGAATTTGCTGTCGCAGGAGAAGCCTGAAATAGCCATTCAGACGAAGGGCCATCAGGATATCTACAGAATGACATCCGACAAACTAGCCGATGGGTTAAATTATGCCTATAATAAATATGGGATGGAAGAGACAATTGTGATCTGCCGTTCGAATCGGGATGCCGTAATGTTCAATAAGCATATAAGAGGTCAGTTATTATTTAGAACTGAAGAAATTGAAGTAGGGGATATGCTTATGGTTGTACGTAATAACTATTTTTATGCACCCGACGATGCGCCGTCAGGCTTTTTGGCTAATGGAGATTTTGCTGAAATTCGTAAGATAATTTCTTTTGATGAGCTTTACGGATTTCGCTTCGCCACTTTAGAAATTCAACTTTTGAACGCTGCCAATTCTCAGCCTTTTGAGGTAAAAGTCATTCTGGACACCTTACATACCAATAGTCCAGCACTATCTCAGGAGCAGAATAAAGAACTATATTCTGCAGTATTAGAGGATTATATGGATTTGACTAATAAAAAAGAGTTGAACGAGGCTTTGGCCAAGGATCCATACTTAAACGCTCTACAGATAAAATTTGCCTATGCAATCACTTGTCATAAATCTCAAGGTGGGCAGTGGAATGCGGTGTTTATTAACCAAGGTTATATTACAGACGAGCTGATTAATTTGGAATTTATTCGATGGCTCTATACAGCTGTAACACGTGCCAAAGAAGAGGTATATCTTATAAATTTTCACGAAAAGTTCTATTCATGAAACGACATCTATCCAATCTTCGTTTAAACTTACTAGATTTGATTGAACTTTAAGACTAGTGTTATGAAGAGTTTAATAACAATGATAATAGGGGTTTTTGCTGTTTTTTGTGCCTACGCACAAGAGGAGGCCATTGCTGATGGACCTGCAATTACTTTTGAGGAATCAAGTTTTGATTTTGGCGATATCCATCAAGACGATAAGGTAGAACATGTTTTCGCCTTCGAAAATACAGGGAACGCTCCCTTAATAATCACCAACGTTCAAACGACTTGTGGATGCACCGCTTCGGAATGGCCTCGAGAGCCTATTATGCCTGGTGAAACGGCCAATATTAAAGTCAATTTTGATAGTAAAGGTAAGTTTGGGCGCCAGAATAAGGTGATTAGTATAATCTCTAACGCCGTATCTCCTGTAAATCAGGTTAAGATTGTCACGAATGTTTTACCTAAAGAGTCAGAATAGCTTAGTTTGCTGTTTTTAGTACGCCTAACAAGAGGAAAAGCCAACCTAGAATAAAGGCAACTCCACCTAGTGGGGTTACCATTCCCCATTTTGTTACACCGGAAATACTTAGGATAAATAATGAGCCGGAAAATAGAAGTACCCCAACCATAAAGCTGTAGCCAGACCACACGAAAAACTTATGATCTACTCTCTGCAGTAATATGCCCAGAATGAGCAGCGCAATAGCATGATAGATCTGGTATTTAACTCCCGTTTCAAAAGTAGCGACCCGATTGGTAGACTCCAGTATAGCTTTTAGTGCATGAGCACCAAAAGCACCAATCGCTACGCCTAAGCCCGCTAATACACTTCCCGAAATTAAGAAAATCTTACTCATCTATTTTACAGTTTCGCGCCCCAAATATGGCAGTACCAATTCTTACCATTGTACTACCTTCCTCCAGAGCAACTTTATAATCATTTGTCATACCCATGGATAGCTCTTTCATCGCTATTGTTTCGGGTAGCTGCATTTTTTCAATTTTATTCTTCAGATTAGATAAAATCCTAAATTCAGATCTTATCTGCTCAGTATTTGTTGTGAAAGTTGCCATACCCATTAAGCCAATGATTCTGACATTTTTTATAGCAGACCAATCTGTATTGGTTATCAAATCAATTACCTCATTTTCGCTAAAGCCAAACTTAGATTCTTCCGAGGCTATATGTACCTGAAGCAAGCAGTTAATAATACGATTATGCTTAGCAGCTTCCTTATTAATTGCGTTAAGCAGACGCAAACTGTCTACGGCATGGATAAGATGAACAAATCCAGCAATGTACTTCACCTTATTGCGTTGCAGATGACCGATAAAATGCCATTCAATATCTTTTGGCAATTCTTCGTACTTGGTAGCCAATTCCTGTACCTTATTCTCACCAAAAATCTTGCACCCAGCATCATAAGCTTCAAGCAAGAGCTCATTGGGCTTTGTCTTACTCACCGGAATAAGCTTGCAGCCTGCAGGATCTAATTGCTCTTTAAAAAATTGTAATTGTTCCGCTATCATTATTTCTCCTTTTTAATAGGCCTAATCCTGCAACACATTACTTATATAAGTAGATTTCAGTAATAGCCAAAATAAGAACAACGCCACAGCCCACTTGAGATACACAAAATAGAAGTCGGTTGTATCTTTATAGCGGGTCTCTTTTATTTCAGCTTTCTCGTATTCATCGATCAAGGCAAATACCTGAACGAGTGCCTGATTATCCGATACACGGAAGAACTGGCCTTGTCCGATTTCTGCAATTTTTCTTAGCGTCGTTTCGTCAAGGGTGTTTTCAATATAGTTGGGTTGTCCGAAAAAATCTTTCCCAAAGGGCACACGGCCTTCCTTGCCAACGGCGATTGAATAAATCTTGATATTATAAGCGTCTGCAAGTTCTGCAGCTGTAACGGGGTCTATATTACCAGCAGTGTTGTCGCCATCGCTGAGTAGGATCATTACCTTAGATTTTGCGCTAGATTCGCGCATCCTGTTCGTAGCCACAGCCAAAGCGCTGCCTATAGCCGTTCCACGGCTTTCAATCATATTAAAATCAATATCCTCAATGTACGAAGCGAGAAGATCATAATCTGTTGTTAAAGGCGATAAGGAATAGGCGTCTCCTGAGAAAATCACGATTCCTATTCTGTCTTGAAATCGCCCTCGGATAAAGTTTTCAGCTACGTCCTTGGCTGCTTCTAAGCGGTTCGGCTTAAAGTCTTCTATTTGCATGGACTCCGATATATCAATCACAAGCATAATATCTATCCCTTCAGTCCATTGTTCTACTTTTTCATTGGTTTTCTGTGGACGAGCCATTCCAACAAGTAACAGTGCCAGAATTAACGCCATAAGTATGTTGGGTATATGGCGGAGTAGAACAGAAGGAGTCCATTTTATTTTTTCCTTAGGCAACGCCAAATTTACCTTTTGCCCAAGTGAACGCTGTACTAACCATTTGAAAATTAAGACAATAGGTATAATAAATAGACCCAGTAAAAAGATCTTATTATGCCACTCAAATTGACTTAAAGTGGAGTAACTGAACCAATTCAATGAAAACCAATCTAAACCTGTGCTACTATCCATGTTTTATTTGGTTAATTTTTGAGTCATACCGTTTGATGCTGAATTGTAACAAAGACTGGAACGCTTCAGCGGTATCCGGTTTATCCTCTGTTGTATAGATAAAACGATCTATCGTATTAAGGGGTTCCTGCAGACCATTATCATTAACATTTTTTATTATTTCCTTACTGGTATATTTCGTGTAGGGCGTTGACTCAAGCTTTTCAAGATACTCTTTCCATTTTATCAATAGCTTTTCTACAGCTAATGGCTTCGAATTTAGCTCTTCCTCAAACATGATAATAAATCGTTTATGGCGGCGCCCTATCCAATAAACTTGGATAATTCTCTTGATTCGTCCTCCGAATACCAGAAATACTACAAGCGCTACTATGGCTAAAATTATAAGCCCTGCCGTAAAATAAGGATAGTTAAAAGCTAATGGTACTTTTTGATAGTTCGTATTCGTAATAACGGCCACGGAGTCGGGGATTGTTAAAACAACCTGATCCAGAATAATAGAGTCTCTAGGGGGCAATAATTCAACACTATCGAACTCTGTTATGAGATAGATAGGTAATTGCAAATATTGCACGGTATCGATTTCAAAGGTTGATAGGTAGTAAACCACGCTATCTAAACTTTCTGTACTATCGGACTTTGTAGCGAAGTAGGATCTACGATTTATTTCGAATGGACTAAAGTCGAATAGGCTATCGGGAAAGATAACATCCTGATTTTTTGGATATCGAACCCATAAAGAGTAGGGGACTTCTTCGCCAATTTTTATGCTGTCTTTAGCAAAACGAGCCGAAGGCGTTATCTTTTGTCCGAATATATCCAGACAGGCGAAAGAGAAAATGAGAAGAATTAATAACTTTTTATCCACGTTTTAATGACTGATTTCTAACCTTAAACATTTTGATTAGCTTGGGAACATAATCTTCATCCGTATCAATATCTAAATAGTTGATTTGATGTTTTTTACAGAAATTTTCTAATACATCCGCCTTTTCAACATAAGTTTCATGGATACTATTTCTAAAATGATTAGATGAGGTATTTACCCATTTTCGTGTATTATTTTCTTTATCGAAGATTGGAACAATACCCAGACTGGGAATACTGGTTTCTCTCTTATCGCTTATGTGCAACACCACTAAATCGTGCCGCTTTGCCATTGCTTTCAAATTATCGAAATAATTCTCATCTATAAAATCAGAAATAAAAATGATTATACTCCGTCTTTTTATGGCATTGAGCGCATAGATAATGGCTTTATTTAGATTCGTCTTCGTAGATATTGGTTTGTGATCGAAAAGAGCTGCAATAATCTCATAAGCATGCTTATTTCCTTTTGCCGCCCTTACAAACTTCTCTTTTTGGTCTGAATAAGAAATTAGACCTACCTGGCTCGATTCACGCAAGGCAACCAACGATAGTACACCGCAAATTTCTTTGCCAATATCAATCTTTTGTTTACCAGGTACACCAATTTGTTGCGAAGCGCTAATATCTACTAGAAAAAAAACAGATTGCTCTTTAGTTTCTTTATAAACTTTTACGAAGGTATGATCATACTTGGCCGTTGATCGCCAATCTATAGCCCTTATATCATCGCCGTATTGGTAGAGCCTTATATCTTCAAACTCTATACCGGTCCCTTTAAAGACGGAATAGAAGTCTCCCTGCATTTGAGAGTTGATCGCTTTCCTTATCTGTATTTCGTATTTCCTTAGCTTCTTTACAAGCTCCCTCATCCCTGGCAAGATTTATGCTCTAATAATGTGCAATAATAGTATTTTTGGAAAGTGAATAAATTATTTTTTGTCATAATTATACTAATGGCTTCAAGCTGTGGTAAAAAGTCTGCGTCAGATGGCGTGATGTCTGAAGATGAAATGGTTAATTTTTTGATCGATCTTCACATTGCCGAGGCGAACGTACAAGATCTCAGACTGAATACGGATAGCGCTCAAGTGGTGTTTTCGATGGTAGAAAAACTATTGTACAAGCAACACGGTACCACCGACAGTATTTTTATTAATAGTTATCAGTACTATTTAGAACGACCAGAGCAATTGGAAATAATATATGCCGCAGTTATAGATAGCTTGAGTTTAAAGCAGGTCTTGATGAGAGAAAGTGCATATGACGAATGATCCATCCGGGGGACATTAAAGAGAAACTTGGTTTTAATACCATTATTCAGCAGCTTAAACAGAATTGTTTATCAGCGCTAGGTGTTGGCTTGGTTGAGGCACTCGAGTTTACTGAAGATAGATCTAAAATTGAGCTGGAATTACAACAGGTCGCAGATTTCAGAATTTACTTAACTGAAGTAGAACTGCCAGCTTTTGGTGCAATTAACCCCATCGAAAACCTCCTTGCCAAAAGTGAAATAGGAGGAAACTGGCTTGATGGTCATGAATTATATCAGGTTTTATCTAATATTCAAGCGGCTCATATCCTAGTAGATTTTTTGAAGGGAAGCTATAATAAATACGATTCCCTTAAAAAGTTAGACCACGATTTTAATTTGCTACATGACTTGCAGGCGGTTCTGCAACGCAGTGTTGATGAAAAGGGCTTTATATTAGATTCGGCGAGCAGTGAACTTCGTGCCCTGAGAAGGCAGATGATGAGCGAAGAAGGATCGCTTAGAAAAAAGATTAACACGGTATTCAAGCAAGCCAAGACAAGTGGTTTTATTCCGGATGGAGCGTCAATTGGTGTGCGCGATGGCAGGATGGTAATTCCTGTAATCGCTTCTCACAAAAGGCAGATCCAAGGCTTTGTTCATGATGAGTCTTCTACAGGCAATATTGTCTATCTGGAACCGGCGGCGATTCTTGACTCAAATAATAAAATCAGAGAATTACAGATAGCTGAATCGCGCGAAATTAGAAAAATACTAACCAAGCTAACCGACTTAATTGGTCAAAACAGTGTAGACCTCCTTGCTAGCACAAAATTTTTAGCCAAAATCGATTTACTCTGGGCAAAGACCAAACTGGCCCGATCGCTTGATGCCAATATGCCGATTCTAACCGCAGACAAGGTTAGCTGGAAGGCCTTACGACATCCTCTATTGGAGCAGTCTTTCAAGGACACTTCACGAAAAGTTGTGCCTCATTCAATTGAGCTTAATGAAGAACACAGAATTTTGCTTATTTCTGGTCCGAATGCCGGTGGCAAAAGCGTCGCGCTTAAAAGTGTTGGGCTAAATCAATTAATGCTTCAGCATGGTTTGCTGCCCTGCGCTGATGCCAACTCTTCTGTACGGATTTTTAGTGACATAATTCTTGATATTGGCGACGAGCAATCTATTGATAATGATTTGAGCACGTATAGCTCGCACTTAAGTAATATGAAATTGATGCTTTCAAAAGCTTCTGGCGATTCCTTGATATTAATTGATGAATTTGGGTCAGGTACGGACCCCAGTTTTGGAGGAGCAATTGCGGAAGCAGTTTTAAAGAAACTTTTGGCTAATAAACCGTTCGGCATAATTACAACTCACTTCAGTAACCTTAAATTATTCTCTGAGGAGGCAAAAGGTATTATTAATGCGGCTATGCTCTTTGACCTGGATCACCTTAAGCCATTATATCAAATAACAATTGGGAGGCCGGGGAGCTCATTTTCTTTAGAAGTCGCCTCACAAACAGGGTTGCCAGATGAGATCATAGAGGATGCAAAAAAGGGAGTAGGAGCCTCACAAATCGAGATTGAGAAACTCTTAACTAGCCTGGAAAATGAGAAGCGAAAATATGAAGTTCAGAATAACAAGCTACTCCATAAGGAAACGGAGCTAGAGCGACTGCAAAAAGAGTATAACGAGCTAAAGAAGAAGCTGGAAGGACGCCAGAAGGAAATCATTAACCTTGCAAAACAGGAGGCTTCACAAATTCTTACAAAAACTAATCGTGAGATTGAAAAGACAATACGGCATATCAAGGAGAATAAGGCCGAAAAGAAGGAAACAAAGAAAATAAGACAGTCGTTAGGGCGTTTTGCTGATAAGGTAAAAACTGAGGAGAAAAAACCAGTGCCTGATGATGTAACGTTAGAAAGGGGTGAGATTAGAGCAGGTGATAATGCCTTGGTAAAGGATAAAAATGTAGTGGTGAAGGTATTGGAGGTTAAAGGGAAAAAGGCCAAAGTGCTTATTGGCGATTTTCAGTCAGTCGTTCCTCTTTCTTCCCTAACAAAAGTATCGAATAGAGAATTAAAGAAAATCAAGAATAAGCCAACGCAAGGATCTTTAAATCAAACCGTGAATAGCGCAATGACCGGATTTTCGCCAACGCTCGATATTAGAGGTACACGAGCGTCGGAGCTCCTGCCTTTGCTTCAGCGTTTTATCGATGAAGCCATTATGCTTAACCAGAATACCATTAAAATTATACACGGTAAAGGTAACGGAGTATTAAGGTCATTGATACGACAAGAATTAAAGCAATGGAAAGAGGTCGCAAAGTTTGAAAATGAGCATATTGAACGCGGAGGTGATGGCGCAACAATTATAACATTGAAATAATTTGGCCATAAAAAAAGGCTTACTTCAATGAAGCAAGCCTTTAGATTCTTATTATATCTCCTCTACTTAGGAATCATATTGAAAACCCAGTTGCCATCAATACCGTCCAATCTTCCTCCAGAAGAAGAGTAGGTGAATTGCATTAATAGGGCAGTTTCAGTCACGTTTACCGTGATTTCAACACCATCGCCACGAATTAAAGTTGTTACGTCATCAGTAGCAAAAGACCATGTACCGTTTGGAGGCCATACTTCTGCAGAATTTGCATTAGCACTTGTAAACCCCCCATCTGTTAAGGTTAGCTCAAATGCAGCCCAATCTTCCGTAACATCGGTTCCAGATATGGTAACAGCATTAGACCCTGTAGCAACCATCCATGTACCCACGAGCTTTTCTGTTTGCTCCTCTTCAGGTGTTTTTGGAGGTGGTGGATCTTTTTTACAACTGCTCCAAAGAGTGCCGGATATTAGGATAATGGCTAGTAGCGTTAATTTCGTCTTCATCAATTCTTTTTTTTATAATTTGTATACCAAGAATGGCTTAAAGGTAACTAATATTTTATTTAGTTAACAAAAATATATTTAATTCATATAGCCTTTCATAACACCACGATCCGAGCTTCGAACAAAGCGTACAATCTCATCTCGCTCGGTTGAAGGCCTTAATTCAAGTTCAATTAGGTCGATGGCTTTCGAGTTATTTAATCCTTTTAAATACAGGTAACGATAAAGCTCTTGTATCTCTGCGATCTTCTCAGAAGAATAACCACGACGACGCAATCCTATTGAATTAATACCACTGTAGGATAACGGTTCGCGTGCTGCTTTCGTATACGGCGGAACATCTTTTCTGATTAATGACCCTCCTGATACCATTACATGGGCGCCAATATGTACGAACTGATGCACAGCGGAGGAGCCTCCGATTATCGCGTATTCATCGATAACTACATGCCCAGCTACCTGAACCGCATTCGCTAAAATACAATTGTCGCCAATCGTGCAGTCGTGCGCTACGTGGGTATATGCCATTAGCAAGCAATTGCTGCCAATAACGGTTTGTAGTTTATCATTGGTGCCACGGCTAATGGTAACACACTCTCGAATTACCGTGTTATCGCCAATATGGACTTCGGTTTCTTCTCCGTTATATTTCAGATCCTGTGGCGCCGCTGAAATAACCGCACCAGGGAAAATTTTCACATTTTTTCCAATTCTAGCACCTTCAAATATGGTAACGTTCGAACCAATCCAGGTTCCTTCCTCGATCACAACATTTTGGTGAATCGTGCAAAAAGGCTCTATTACTACGTTTCGAGCAATTTTTGCCTGTGGGTGAATATATGCTAATGGTTGGTTCATGCGTCCCTTCTTACAATACTTGCGGTCATGGCTCCCTCGCAAACTAATTTGTCTCCTACGTATGCTCGACCTGTCATTTTAGCAATACCGCGCTTAATTGGTGCCGTTAGCTCACACTTAATAATTAATGTATCGCCAGGTAGCACCATTTTACGGAATCGGAAATTATCTATTCCCAGAAAATACGTCCAGTAGTTCTCAGGATCAGGTACCGTATTGAGTACCAGAATTCCACCGATCTGAGCCATTGCTTCTACTTGCAACACACCTGGCATTACCGGGTTGTCGGGGAAATGTCCTTGAAAAAAGAACTCATTCATGGTTACATTCTTGATACCGGCAACGGTGGTGTCATCTAAATGAATAATTTTATCAATTAACAGAAAAGGATAACGATGCGGTAGAATCGAGCTGATCTGATTGATGTCTAGAACTGGGGCCTGCGATGGGTTATATTTTGGAATATTGGCTTTCCCTTTTAAAAGCGATTTTTTAATCTTCTTTGCAAAGGCAACATTTGCAGCATGACCCGGGCGAGCAGCAAGAATCTGAGCTTTAATAGGCTTTCCTACTAGCGCTAAATCACCAATAACATCGAGTAACTTATGTCTTGCGGGTTCGTTCTTGTGATGAAGCTCAATATTATTCAGGATGCCTTCTGTTTTAACCTCAACCTTTGGCTTATTAAATAATTTAGCCAAATCATCGAGTTCATTTTCAGAAACAACCCTATCGACAACAACAATGGCATTATTTAAATCTCCACCTTGAATTAGCTTATTCTTATAGAGTGCTTCGAGCTCATGTAAAAAACAAAAAGTTCGGCTACTAGCAATTTCTTCCTCGAACTGGGTAATATCATTTAAAGAAGCATGCTGACTGCCAAGGACAGGCGAGTTGTAATCTACCATTACGGTTACTCTGAAGTCGTCGAGGGGCAAAGCGGCCATCTCAACTTCGCGATCAGGCTCACGGTAGAAAATGCTTTCATCAATTTCAATAAACTCACGTAGGGCATTTTGCTCTTCCAGCCCGGCTTCTTTCAGCTTATTGATAAACTGAATTGAGCTTCCATCCATTATGGGAGGTTCGGGACCATCTAATTGAATAAGCACATTGTCTATTTGCAAGCCTACTAATGCGGCTAAAGTATGCTCAACGGTGTTTATACGCGCACCATTCTGTTCGATGCTTGTTCCACGCGATACATCAACAACGTTATCAACATCAGCATCAATTATAGGTTGTGTTTCGAGATCAACCCGTTGGTATTTTATTCCATGTCCGATAGGTGCAGGCAGAAATGTCATATTAGCATCCACTCCAGTATGTAGCCCAACCCCAGACAAGGTCACAGATTTCTTTATCGTATGCTGCTTTTGATACATTTGAATGATATTAGAAAATAAGGGGCAAATTTAGCTTTTTTTCTCTAGTTCACTAAGTCTCCTGTAAATTTCTGGCAACTTCTTAAAGACCGCGTAAGAGCTCATAAACTGACGAATATTAAAGCCGGGTGTTCCAAAAACAGTTTCACCCTCTTTCTTAATGGAGCGTGAAATCCCGGTTTGTGCCGCTATGGTAGTTTTGTTCGCTATATCAAGATGTCCCACAATACCGACTTGTCCGGCGATAATACAATTGTCACCAACTGTGGTAGATCCTGAAATACCAGTTTGTGCTGCTATTACCGTATCCTTACCAATAACAACATTATGTGCCAGCATAACTAGATTGTCGATTTTGGAGCCCTGGCTAATCAAGGTCGGGCTATTCGGGAAAGTAGAGCAATCGATGGTGGTATTTGCGCCAATACTCACATTGTCCTCAAGCTCCACATTGCCTAATTGCGGAATAGCGCTATAGGTGCCGTCGGCTTGTGGAGCCCATCCGAAGCCATCGCTTCCGAGTACAGCTCCTGCGTGGATTAAACAGTTTTTACCAATTTTAGTACCTTGATAGATTTTGGCTCCCGGAAATACGATAGAATTATCTCCGATTGTGCAATTATCACCAATATACGAATGCGGATAGATTTTAACGTTTGTACCGATATTGCAATTATTACCAATGTACGAGAATGCACCGCGATAGTAATTCTCACCAATCGTGCTTGATTCACCCATAAAGGCGGGTTCTTCAATACCGGATTTCTCAACAGTAGTCGCCTTTTCATAGAATTCTAAAAGCGCCGAAAATGACGCATAAGGATCTTCTACCTTTATTAATATAGCCTTTACAGAGTCTGATGGCTGGAAATCCTTACTAACGATAATCGCAGTTGCCTCCGAAGAATAGATAAACTGTTCGTATTTATCATTTGCCAAAAAGGATAATACACCCTTACCAGCTTCTTGAATCTTACCAAAGCTCGATAGCTTGGCATTGCCGTCACCCTCAACGGTACCATTTAAAATTTCAGCAATTTGTGCAACTGTAAACTCCATTATCTTTATTTTATATTACAAATTTACCTCATTTGCCCAGCAGAAATAGTACTTACTGATAATACTACTCATGCCTTTTATATTTGGCAGGTCGGTCGCGTCTTCAATATTAATTACTTCACCCGATTTTTTAAGTAATTTGATCTTCTTACCTGTTTTAATATAGGCCGCATTGGTTATCTTGCCTTCATCATAGAGAAAGGCGAGGTCGGTAGTGCTCAGTCCCAGATTCTTGCCAAGGTTTATTATATGGGGTGCATTATCTACATCTTCATTTTGTAATTTGATTTTAAATAACCTTCGGTTAAGCAAAGATTTCGATAAGAAGGAGAGTATCTGATCACTGGATTGCTGCCATTTTTTTATGGAGGCCCAAACGTCATGATCGTCTAAATTACAAAAGGCATCAAGTTCTTTTTCGCCTATTGCTGCCGTCATATTTTTATTGATGTAGTTTTCAAACGGTGTTAATAGGTTACTTGAATTGGTATGTGCATTCTTAACAAATCGTGCTCGGCCAATTATTTTAAGGAGCATCTTATCTGCAGCCAAACCAGTTTTATGCAAGTATACCTGCCAATACATTAATCTTCTAGCATTCAAGAAGTGCTCGATACTATAAATCCCTTTTTCTTCTACAACGATCTCGTTATCTACTACATCCAGAAGCTTTAAAATTCGCTCAGCGCCAATTGTGCCTTCTGAAACTCCCGTAAAGAAGCTATCTCTGTTCAAATAATCAAGTCGATCAACATCCAGCTGACTCGCGATTAATTGATGAAAAAATGGTCGCTTGTATTCATTCGTGAACATAGCAATGGAAAGATTCAAAGCACCTCCAAATCGTTGGTTAAGACGATCCATGATAGCAAGTGATAAAACCTCATGGTTAACATCGTGATGAAGAATATTCTCTAAAGAATGCGAGAAGGGCCCATGCCCAATATCGTGCAGCAAGATGGCAAGTAACGCTGCTTCATACTCCTCATTGGAAATCTCATGGCCTTTCCCTCTTAAATTATCCAAGGCCCGACTCATTAGATGCATAGCTCCCAAGGCGTGATGAAATCGTGTATGGAGTGCGCCAGGGTAAACGAAATCAGCCATGCCCATCTGATTTATTCTTCTCAAGCGCTGGAACTCAGGAGTCTCAATTACATCAAATATTAATTCGGAGTAGATCGTAATAAATCCATAAAGCGGGTCATTGATAATTTTTTTCTTATTCACAAGAATAGGGGCTCAGATTTTGGAATTTGTTTAATAAAACGATCTTTTAACGAATCTGTGATTAATATTAATGAAAGATTTATATCCAATGCTTAACTTCACAACTTATTTAATAAGCTACTATGCAAAATTATAAAATACTTTGGGCTGATGATGAAATCGACTTACTTAAACCACATATTCTGTTTTTGGAGAAGAAGGGCTATGAGGTTACGGCAGTAAATAGCGGATTCGATGCATTAGACCGATGTGACAGCGAGTATTTTGATGTAGTATTTCTTGATGAGAATATGCCGGGTATGTCAGGCTTAGAGGCCTTAGCCAAGATCAAGGCAAAGCTTCCGAATCTTCCTGTAGTAATGATTACCAAAAATGAAGAGGAGGAAATAATGGAAGAAGCAATTGGTGCTAAAATTACAGATTACCTCATTAAACCGCTAAACCCAAACCAGATTTTACTATCGGTTAAAAAGATATTAGAAAATAAAAAACTAGTCAGCGAACGCGCCACGACGGATTATCAAAAGGAGTTTAGGCAGATATCAATGACGATTACGGATGATTTAGATCATACCGAATGGGCTGATGTTTATAAAAAATTACTGCACTGGGAATTAGAGTTTTCGAGTACCGAAGATACGGGAATGTCTGAAGTGCTGGATATGCAAAAAAGTGAGGCAAATGCCTATTTTTCTAAGTTTATTATGAGCGAATACCAAAATTGGCTTGAGAATACGTCAGATGCTCCGCTCTTATCGCATCAGATCTTAGAAAAGTACGTGATGCCTGTGGTCGATATTGGCGATCCGGTCTTTATGATTGTAATTGATAACCTACGCTACGATCAATGGAAAATTCTCGAAAGTAAAATCCTGGAATTATATAATCTGGATGATGAATCGGACTATTATTCTATTTTGCCCACCACCACAGCATATGCCCGAAACGCAATTTTTTCTGGTCTGCTTCCTGACGAAATGGAACGTAGGCACCCTGACCTATGGGTGGGTGAAGATGTAGACGAAGGAAAAAATAATTACGAAGATAAATTTCTTGCGGCTCAGCTTAAACGCTTAAATAAGGATATCAAGTGGTCCTATCATAAGATTATCCATGTGAACCAAGGTAAAAACCTTTACAATCAAGTCAATAGTTTACTCAAGAATAACCTGAATGTTGTCGTGTATAATTTTGTTGATATGCTTTCGCATGCCAGAACCGATATGGCCATGATCAAAGAGCTGGCGCCAGATGAGTCGGCTTATCGATCGCTAACGAGTTCTTGGTTTAATCACTCACCATTATTGGATACCTTGGAACGAATCAGCGAGCATCGAGCTCGAGTTATTATTACTACGGATCATGGTACGATAAGAGTGAAAAAACCTTTCAAGATTATCGGTGATCGTAATACGAATACCAATCTTAGGTATAAGCAGGGTAGGAATTTATCCTACGACAACCAGGATGTTTTTACCGTTAAAGACCCAAGCCAATTACATCTTCCAAAACTGAATGTCTCGTCATCGTACGTTTTTGCACTTAAGGATGATTTTTTCGCTTATCCGAATAATTACAATTATTATGTGAAATACTATCGCGATACGTTTCAACACGGTGGGGTATCAATGGAAGAAATGATAATTCCACTTATTTCTCTAAATTCACGCAATGGATAATAAAATGGAGCTCATTGAAGTACAGGCTTCCCTGGCGAATAACTTAGATGAGGTGTCCGAGCTTATAATCAAGAACTTACAAGGACGAAAAATTTGTATACTTGAAGGTGAAATGGGAGCAGGTAAGACCACTTTGATTAAAGCCTTATGTGACCGGCTGGGTGTTGATGATACAGTTTCGAGTCCAACATTTTCAATCGTTAATGAATATAATGCCAAAGGAAACCCGGTCTACCATTTTGATTTTTATAGGGTTAAATCATTAGAAGAAGCGTTGAATGTAGGGGTGGAGGAGTATTTCTATTCCAATAAATATTGTTTCATTGAATGGCCAGATATAATTCTTGATCTTCTTCCAGCTGATTACCTGAAGATTCATATTACTTTTGGAAAGAACGATGACCGTAACTATAAACTAATAAACCATGGGGCCCAGTAAACAATCTGGTTTTGAGCAGCTCGCGGAAGAGACAAAACTATACCCTCAAGAAAAACTTGCTGCTGTAGATTCTAGGAAAAAGTCACTCTTCATTGGTATGCCCAGTGAAGTTTCACTCAATGAAAATCGAATTACGCTTACACCCGATGCTGTTGCTCTCATCGTAAATGAAGGTCATCAGATTTGGGTTGAGGCGGGCGCAGGAGCGGCTGCAAATTTTAGCGATCAAATGTACAGCGATGCCGGTGCTAAGGTTGTCCGTAACACGAAAGAGGTTTATGAGGCCAATGTTATCCTCAAGATTGAGCCGCCCACAGATGCTGAAATTGATTACCTGAAACCTAATCAGATACTAATTTCTGCCCTGAATCTGGTTCATAAAGACCGGAGTTATTTCGAAAAGCTTATTGAGAAGAAAGTTATTGCGATTGCCTATGAGTATATCGAAGATAAAGCTGGAGGCCAACCCATAACGCGGGCTATGAGTGAAATAGCAGGCACAACCGCTATCCAGATCGCATCAGAGTATTTATCGACTTCAGCCAATGGCCTAGGTGTAATATTAGGAGGGATCACTGGAGTGCCGCCAACCCAAGTTGTAATACTTGGAGGTGGTACTGTTGCCGAATATGCGGCACGATCTGCTTTTGGGATGGGAGCCGACGTGAAGATCTTCGATAATCATATCTACAAGCTTGGTCGTATTAAACATGCGCTAAACTTTCAGGTTTTTACGAGTACAATAGATTCTGCTCTTTTATCGAGGACCTTGCAATCAGCGGATGTTTTTATTGGCGCACTACGGCCCGATAAAGGAAGAAATCGTATTGTCGTAACCGAAGAGATGGTTGCCGAGATGAAAGAGGGAGCGGTAATTATAGATTTGAGTATCGATCAGGGTGGATGTGTTGAAACATCAGAAATGACAACCTTAGATAAACCATCTTTTAGAAAGCATGGTGTTATTCATTATTGCGTACCTAATGTAACTTCTCGGGTTGCTAAGACGGCATCTATGGCCTTAAGTAATATTTTCACGCCAACTATATTAAGAGCAGGCGAGGAGGGTAATATTGAAGATATGATATTTACCCATAGTTGGTTTATGAAAGGTGTATATGCTTATAAAGGAGGGCTGGCGAACTTCGACCTGGCCCGACGTTATAAATTGCCCTATAAGGATATCTCCCTATTCAGAGCAGCTCGATTATAATTATGGCGAAAGCTAAAATCTTATTGAGGAAGATATTTACGCTACCTGTGCTTTTCTATCAGTACGCAATTTCTCCTCTTTTTCCATCCTCTTGTCGCTTTACACCAACCTGTTCCGAATATACCAAACAGGCAATCCTTAAACATGGAGTTCTAAAAGGGACGCAGTTAGGGGCAAAACGTATTTCTAAATGCCACCCATGGGGAGACAGCGGCTATGACCCGGTGCCTTGATTTTTGGTTCTTTTTATTTGAATAAGCAGGGTAATTACACCAAGGAGCACCATGGGTATGCTGAGCCATTGACCCATATTTAGGGTGAGATCATCCTCAAAGGCTACTTGGTTTTCTTTAATGAACTCATGAAAGAACCTGGCCGTAAAGAGCAGTATGAAGAATACACTAAATAATAATCCTGGCATAGTTTCTCTTCGTTTTATCCGCCAGATTAGCATAAGAATCACAAACAATAAAAAAGTAGAAATAGACTCATATAATTGAGCCGGATGACGGGCAATGCCAAAGGTCGCTATTCGGGCCGTGTAAGACCCATCGCTACCCTGCACTAAATCATAGTCCAGTTTGTGTGTAATGGGTTCGTCTATGTGTTTATCTGCCCATCGACCACTTAAAAGGCCATTAACTGTTTCTAAATAATTAACAAGGTCTGCACGTTCGTAATTGCGCTTTTTAAACTCGATATAGATGTAAATTGGCACGTGTCCGGCTGCATTTAGTGATGCTTTATCGTTCTTTCGATAGTCGATTTTCTCGACGTAGCCGTTTTGTCCTGAGTGCGTAATAAACAGATCGGTGATATCTCTGGCGAAAACAACGCCTTTCTCTGATTCTGTGGGAATGCCTATTATTTCTGAATTTGTAAAATTACCAAAACGAATTAGTGCTCCGGTAAGGGCTACAACAATTACAATGCGATCCATTATCTGTAATTGATTATACCCCCGGTCAGTTTTGAGGAAAAACAATTTAGACAGCTTCCCTTCCTTTATATTGAAGCGATAATTTGCGAAGAGATAGAGAACAAGGATAATTGAAATTGCCGCTCCGTGGCTAGCTAACCCGCCTTCTCTAATATTAAATATCCTAATAATACCTTCGAAACTGGTAAAATAATCTTGCGGTTGATAGAAGATTACATGACCTAATCTTGCCCCAAGAATTGTGGCGATGATCATGTAAACGGTCATGTTTTCAACTAATCTCTCTGCATTTTTCTTAGCCTCAATCGAGCCATCCGATTCATTTTTGTAGATATAAAACAGTACCTGCTGACTGAGTAAAAACCCGAGAGCAAAAAACAAACCGTACCATCGTATTGTAGGTGTGCCCGAGTATAATTCTGGATCGAAGTTCCAGATGATATAAGAAAGTGTATGCATAATTAGTATTAACTCTTCGTTCGAATAAGAACTTCTGCAAATATAGAACTACCTTTTTACTTTTTTATTTTACGTCGAATAACTTCTAACTCGTGCTTGAAGGCGCCAGATAGAATTGGGAATCTCATCCAGGATCTGGGGTCTACATTATAATCGGCAATATGAAACGAGGGGGCTAGTCGTTCACGCTTCCACTGGTTTTTAGCCCATAGATCAAAAAAACGGATTGTATACTGCGCCGCCACACTTTCTGTAAGGGATTCTGTCAAGCGATTGAATATCTGCTCTGGTGGAAGCTTTTGTTTAATAAATAGTTCTTCAATGGTATTTAATACCTTGTATGGCATTAGGTCATCTTCGTCAGACTGGTCATATGCAGTCGGCCGAAGTTCTGCAGTTGGCGTCAGTTTGTTAACATAAGATAAGGCGTCATAGCCTAATTCTTTTTCGGCCCATCGCAACCAATTTAGAATGAAAGGTTTGCTTACTCCTGCAATAGGGGCAAGGCTCCCGCTGGTATCACCATCCATCGTTGCATAGCCAACAGATCCTTCACTTCGATTTGATGTAGTGATTAATAGGCTATTGCTAAGGTTGGCCAGCATCCAAATTAATGGGGAGCGACTCCGAGCCTGAATATTCTGAAGGGTGATGTCGTCTGTATCCCAGGTAAGCTTACGATTAATGGCCTGCTCTATTATTTCAACCGAATGGGTGTAATTGTCTTCGATAGACCATTGTAAAAACTTAGCATGAACACTCTCGGCTAATTTTTTTGCTGATTCGAGTGTGTCTGAGCTCGAATTGCTGGTACCTTGGTAGGCTACGATGACTAACCTGTTAAAAAGCGAATCAATATTTTTAATTTCTTTTTCTGCAAGGTGTACTTTAGAAAGAAACTCTGGCATCCCTAGTGCGGCGACACTCCTTGAAACCATCTGATGTAATAGCACGAGGCTGGTAGAAGAATCGGCACCACCACTTAATGACAGTACGAAACCTTTACTATAGCTTTTCCTAAGATAATCGAACAATCCTAAGGAAACAGCAGCCGTGAACTGTTCTTCTTCAGAACCATGTATTGCTTTTAAATCACCCTGTTCTACAGTATGTGTATCGAAGTTTATTGTTGAATAGGTTATTTCAATGTCATGGAATGAATATAATGCAGAACTAGCGAGCAGCTCTCCTTTAAAAGCAATTAAGGCATCGCCATCATAGATAACTCTTCCGGATTCGTTACCTAATTGATTGGCGAAAACGTAGGCGCAATTAAATTCTTTGGAAGCTTCAATGACCTTGTTTTCTCTGAAAAGGGATTTTTTTAAGGCAAAATGGCTCGCACTTGGGTTAAGTATTATATCTACTCCCTTTTTAATCAATTTACAGGCTGGCCGGTCCTCTACCCAGGCATCTTCACAAATCTCAAAGCCTATTTTTATGTCATTTATCGAATATATCTTGTCTCCAAAGGGATAGTCTGTTCCATCAATATCAATTGACGCTAGTTTTTCAGAGGGCCATTCGTTAAACCAACGAGGCTCATAATGAATTCCATCTTTAGGGAGATTTTGTTTCGCTTGAAAACCAAGAATTTTACCATTTCCAACAAGTGCGATAGTATTGTATATCTTGCCTTTGAAATGTAGGGGCAACCCAAGTGTTATGGTAATAGCTTGCGTAAGTGGAACGATTTCCTGAAGGAGGGCAATAGCTTTATTCGAAACCCATTCATGCAAAAAAAGATCTTCGCATCCATAACCCGTGATACACAACTCAGGCAGGCATAATAAATCGGCCTGCTCGCTTTGAGCCGTTTTAATCGCCTTTATTATATTGAGCTTATTATTCTCCCATTCGAACGGCGTTTGATTGAGCGAAGCTGCAGCAATTTTCATCTACTCTGATTCAGTCTGATCTAAGTTTTCTAAAAGCTTACGCGATGCAGTTTGTTCTGCCTTCTTTTTATTAGGCCCATAGCCTTTTTGTTCAAGGGTATTATCGAGGTAGACACTAACTTCAAATTCTCGATGTTGCCCTTGTTCTTGAATCTCTTTTGAATCGAATCGAATTATCTTCGATGATTTTTGTGCCCATTCAATCAACTGACTCTTATAGTTTGAATTGGTTCTTATCAGCAAATCAATATTATAATTTGGCTCAATTAATTTATTAATAATAAAGCTCCTACAAAACTTGAATCCTTTATCGAGATAGACGGCACCAATTATAGCTTCCAGGGCGTCGCCATAAAGCGATTTATGTGTGTACATTCCCTTTTTTTGAGAATCAACTTTAATGATCACGTTCAGCCCCAACTTTTTCCCCAGATTATTTAATGACTCTCGATTTACAATTCTAGAACGAATTTCGGTTAGAAACCCTTCGTCCTTGAAGGGATATTTTTTAAATAGATAGTCGGCCACTACAGCACTTAAGATCGCGTCTCCAAGATATTCCAGACGTTCATTCGAAGGGCGATACCCTTTCTCATTTTTATTGCTAAGTGAAGTATGGAGTGTTGCTAAAGAGTATAGTTTAAGATTGCGCGGACGGGTGCCCACAATTGCCTTTACAGCAAGAACTAATTTTTTCTCTTCGGGGGAATAGGATTTGAAAAGGTTAGTGACGTATGTCAGGAGCCTATTCACTAATCCTCCATTTTGCGGAATATAATTGATGTATTATGACCACCAAATCCAAAAGTGTTGCTCAAGGCAACATTGATTTCACGTTCTTGAGCCTTATTAAATGTGAAGTTAATCTTCGGATCAAGGTTTTCATCGTCCACAAAATGATTGATGGTAGGAGGGACAATTTGATTTTTGATTGCAAGGATAGAAGCCACAGCCTCAACTGCACCTGCCGCACCCAGCAAATGTCCTGTCATAGATTTGGTTGAGCTTACATTTAGTTTGTATGCATGTTGACCAAAAACACTTTTAATTGCCAGAACTTCGCTAATATCTCCAAGTGGAGTAGAGGTGCCGTGAACATTAATATAATCAACTGCTTCTGGCACGAGCTCAGCATTATTAAGTGCATTTTGCATTACTTTTCGTGCTCCGAGACCTTCAGGATGTGGAGCCGTAATATGATGAGCATCCGCTGACATGCCTCCACCTATGATTTCTGCATAGATTTTTGCTCCTCGTGCCTTAGCATGCTCATATTCTTCGAGAATTAATGCTGCACCTCCTTCGCCCAACACGAATCCATCACGCTCCTTGTCGAACGGCCGTGAAGCTGGTTCAGGTGCGTCATTTCGCTCAGAAAGAGCTTTCATAGAGCTAAATCCACCAATTCCTGCTTCTGTTACAGCTGCTTCAGATCCGCCAGAGATACCAATGTCCATTATACCCAGTCGAATATAATTTAGTGTGTCTATTATGGCATTAGAAGCCGAAGCGCAAGCCGAAACAGTTACAAAATTCGGACCTCTAAATCCGTATTTAATTGATATATGGCCTGCTGCAATATCAGCAATCATTTTTGGTATGAAGAAGGGATTGAATCTAGGGTTACGCCCACCATCGACATAACTCTCTACTTCCTTTTGAAAAGTATGAAGTCCACCAATACCTGAACCCCAAATTACACCGGCTCTATCAAGATCAATTTTTTCCAGATCAATACCCGAATCTTTAATGGCCTCTTCGCTGCACACCATAGCGTACTGCGTGAACCCGTCTTGTTTACGGGCTTCTTTTCGACCAAAGAATTCATCGGGATCAAAACCTTTTACTTCGCAAGCGAACTGGGTTTTGAATTTTTCTGGATCAAATCGAGTGATTCGAGACGCACCACTAACTCCATTAATAAGTCCGTTCCAATAATCTGGAACATTATTACCTAATGGTGTTATGGCACCGATTCCGGTTACAACAACTCTTCGTAAGCTCAATTTAGGAAATGCTTATTTAACGTTTTCTTCTAAATAAGTAACGGCTTGACCAACAGTGCCAATATTTTCCGCCTGATCGTCTGGAATAGAAATGTTAAATTCTTTTTCGAATTCCATGATAAGTTCAACAGTATCTAATGAGTCTGCTCCAAGATCGTTAGTGAAACTAGCTTCATTGGTTACTTCTGACTCTTCAACTCCTAGCTTATCAATAATTATGCTCTTTACTTTCTGCGCAATTTCTGACATTTCTTTTATTTGTTTAGTGTAAATTTCATGCAAAGAAAGACATTCTAAATCTAAACACAAAAATTTTGCGATAGGTTATTTCGGAAGGCATTCTTTGCCATTGAAGATAGTAATTAATTGCTTTATTCGCAAAATGAATTTTACTTTGTCCATTGCATGCGTAAGACAAAACTTGTAATCAATCATCAACTAGACGAGACAGTTGTTGGGATTGTATCTACATTAAAAGATTATAAGCTCGCGTGGCATATTAACCAGGTATTTAGTATTAATTTAGTGATGCAACCATCGTTGCTCATTGAATTTGTAAAAGGAAATGATCTTGCGATCGTAAATTACCTGTTTCAGAATGAGTTTCAGGAATTTCGATTAGTAAGGAACAGGGGGTTAGATCTCAATTCAGGTTATTTAATTCCAGAATTAGTGAATTTTGATTTCTTTTTATTGGTTAGTGGTGAGGAACATTTACTTCCCAACAATTCGATCACTTCAAAATTGCAATCAATTAAAGGTGTAGAGTACGCCCAGCAAATTGACGTGAATAGGTTAAAGTCAAAAGACAATTTTATATTTTAAGATGCAACAAATAATTTTTAATAAGACCAAAATAATAGCAACCGTAGGTCCAGCAAGTGATAATAAAGATACCCTTCGGGAGCTTATTTTAGCGGGCACAGATATTTTTAGACTAAACTTTTCGCATGGTGATCATGCGAATCATAAAAAAGTGATTGAGTTTGTGAGGGAGCTTAATGAAGAGCTCGGAACACATATCTCACTACTTCAAGATCTGCAAGGACCTAAAATTCGAGTCGATGAGGTAGAACCTGGTACTTTCATCGAAGTCGGACAGGAACTCAGAATTACAGTAGAGGATATCATCGGTAATTCAGAGGTTGTGAGCACATCCTATAAAGCCCTGGCTCATGATGTTAAGGTAGATGATATGATTTTGATCGACGACGGTAAAATAGAGCTGAAAGTTGTTGATAAGAAGGATACAGAAGTAATTACAAGGGTAGTTCATGGCGGTGAACTGAAATCAAGGAAGGGAATTAACCTGCCACAAACATCGGTGTCATCATCTTCACTCACCGATAAAGATAAAAGGGATCTTGAGTTTGGTCTGAATATGGAGGTAGACTGGGTGGCCTTATCTTTTGTTCGGAATGCACAAGATGTTCGTGAATTAAAGCAACGAATTGCGGAACATGGCAGTGACGTGAAGGTTATTGCAAAGATTGAAAAACCAGAAGCCCTGGACGTAATTAATGAAATAATAGACGAGTCGGATGCTATCATGGTGGCGCGTGGCGATTTAGGCGTAGAAATCCTAATGGAGGATGTTCCTATGGTTCAAAAACAAATTATTAATAAGTGTAATCGCATGGCAAAACCAGTAATTGTGGCAACACAAATGCTGGAAAGTATGATAGAAAATGCGCGACCAACCAGAGCCGAAACCAGTGATGTTGCAAACTCTGTGATGGATGGGGCTGATACTGTTATGCTGTCTGCTGAAACGGCCGCGGGCAAGTTTCCTGTGATGGCCGTGAAGAGCATGGTACGTACCATTCAGTCAGTAGAAAAAAGCCAGAAGAAGGTGTTTTTTAAATATTCTAAATTGAATCCTAAATCAGAATTATTTTTAAATGACAGTTTAATCCAAACGGCGGTTCATCTTAGCCAGGATGTAAGAGCCCAGGCTATTGTGGGTATGACCACCTCAGGGTTTACTGCCTGGAGACTCTCTGCCCATAGACCTAAGGCTAATATTTTCATTTTTACATCGAACCGTAAACTCTTAACAACGCTAAGCCTTATCTGGGGAGTACGGGGTTTTTACTATGATACGGTGGAGTCTACGGATGCCACTATTGCGGATATCGAGAGAATTTTAAGGGATGCGGGGCACATTAATGTAAATGACATTTTTATAACCATGGCGAGCATGCCAATTCACGAGCGGCAACGCACCAATATGCTCAAAATCAATGTTGTGAGCTAGGCAGTTCTGGTTTTACTAAAAGTACTTTTTCTCTTTCAACGACCACTGCGCCAGGGGCCGAACCTTTTGGCTTGCGCACATATTTTTTAGGAGTGTAGCCTACCGGACAGAGCGTGTCGTTTTTTCGCTTGGAATAGTATGCGGCAATCCCAGCCACTTTCTCAAGTAAAGTTTTAGGGAAATTCTGAGCACTGTTATACTTAAGGATGACGTGAGATCCGGCAACATCCTTAGCATGAAAGAATAAATCATCCTTTCGAGCATGCTTTAAAGTGAGTAAGTCATTTTGCTTTGCATTGTTTCCAACGTAAACAGTGAACCCATCTACTAAAAATTCTTTAAAGGGTGTTTTCTTTTCTGAGCTAATCTTTACCGGCTCCTTAATATACCTTTTTAAATCTTTGTAGGATTCTGCTTGTGTTATATCTGATTTCCTAGCGGTTAGCTCATGGAACAATTTTGTTTTATTTATGATAGCCTGCTCTAAATTGTTAATCTCGACAGATAAGTTTTTTGATTTTCGATATAGTCGTTCTGCGTTCGCTTGAGCTGACAACCTAGGGTTTAGTTTAATGGTGGTTGGTTTATTATCGTTGTAAAAATTTTCGACGACTACACTCTTTGCATTTGGTTCGATCTTGTGCATGTTTGCCATAAGCAGATCTGCCGTTTCGCTATAATTAAGGTTCATAGCGATATTGTTTTTTTTACGTTTGATTTTTGCCAAATAGACCTCCGTTTTACCCAACTGTTTATTGGTTTCCGCCACTAATCTTTTCTTAGTTTCAAGAAAATTATGGTTTTGTAAATGCGAATAGAAGAAAAAGGTTATGGCTTCTAGAGAGGATGTAAAATTCTTGATCGCATCTTTTTCTAAACCGATAATGAGCCGAATCTTGTTGTTTTGTTCAACTACAGAATACCTCCTTGCATTTATAAGCTCGTCCACAGAGCTTCTTATCAGTTTTGCTGCATCCAAACCGGAGATCCCTTTTATTTTTAGGTCTATCTCCGCGATCAAGTCTTTGCCCAGAGTCGGGAACAAACTTTGGTAATTTGGTAGCGCTTGTTCGATACTTTTCTCGGATTGATCAATTTGCTTTCCCAAAGTCCGAAGATTTAAGCTTAAGTCATTTCTAAAACCTTTCCTGAATAAAGAGTGAATTTCATTACCCTGAACCAATATCACATTCGCCTGGCGACCAAAGAGCTTAAACAGAAGTTGATAGCCAGTATTGAATTTTATTGCGAAAGCGCGTTCGTTTTCATAAAGAATAATACTTTCAACAATAGCGTTATTAAGTTCATCAAAAAGGTTGGCGGTATTTTTTTTCGCTTTCCTAAACACAGTAGGAAAAGCCAGACATGTGAATTGCCCAGTAAGATGAGCTACTAAATATTGAGTTTTGTGTTCTAGGCTAAAGCCTAAAACTAATTCGTTTTTATTCTGACTGAACGTTTCAACAAGCACCATTCCTTTTAGGGTTTCCTCTAATTCGGGAATGAGATGTATGAAGAAATAGTAATTATTATGCACTATAGTTTAATTTGCAAGCCATCATACGCTAACTGTACATGATGGGGCAAGGTTTTCTCAACCTCTCGGGTTAAGCCAAGATTATGACTTATATGGGTAAGATACGCTTTTTTTGGCTTCAGCTCCTCGATCAATTCAAGCGCCTCGGATAATGTAAGGTGCGAAATATGAGGCTTATGTTGTAAGGCGTTCAGGACAAGAACATCAAGTCCTTGTAACTTCTTTTTTTCTTCTGACGAAATCGTTTTGGCATCGGTGATGTAGGCAAACTGATTTAATTTAAACCCAAAAACAGGCAATTTATAATGCATTACCTCAATAGGGGTAATGGTCTGTTCTGAAATAGTAAATGGTGTGTTATCAATAGCCATTGGTCGCACACGCGGTACTCCGGGGTACTTATTTTCGGCAAAAATATAGGCGAACTCTAACTTGATTTGTTCTAGCACTTGGGTATGTGCATAAACCGGCATATCCATTTTTTGCTTGAAATTGAAAGAGCGAACGTCATCTAACCCCGCGGTATGATCTTTATGGGCATGCGTAAGAAGAATGGCATCGAGATGAGTAATACGATTCTGCAGGACCTGTTGCCGAAAATCCGGCCCAATGTCTACAACTATACTTAGGTCGTCGGTTGCTATATGGATAGCGGACCGCAGCCGTTTATCTTTAAAGTCTATTGAGCTACATACCTCACAATCACAAGCTATTACGGGTACTCCTTGAGAGGTTCCTGTACCTAAAAATGTTACCTTCACAGACTAAGTTTTGTTTGAGAAAGTTCGAGGTAGAGCGATAGATTTTTTTCGCTTAATTGATCGGGGTCAATCTCAATTGACTTAATGATATCAACGAGACAGTTTATTTTACCTTCTCTTGAAAAGTACTTATTGATCACAGCGACTTTATCAGAATTTAGAATGCAATACCCCGATTTAAAATTACCTTTTTCATACCGCAATGAATAGTCCGATTCGGCCATCAGATCCTCAAGCTTGTTCAGGTACTGATTGGTATACTTTACCGACATATTAGCTTAGATATTGCGCAGTTAGATCCACTAATTCATCGAAATTCACTGGCTTTTGCATGTACTCATTTATGCCAACAGCTTTAAAATCCTCTTCAGAATAGTTAAGGGCATTACCAGTGATAGCAAAGATTGGAATTCCGGCTTTTATTGGGTCATCGAGACTTCGAATTTCCTTAGCACAAGCCATCCCGTCTTTTTTAGGAATATTTATATCAAGAAGCAGCAAATCAAAATCCTCTTCAAGAATTTTCTTAATCACCTCATCGCCGTCTTTTGCAGCTGCTATTTCATACTGCTGCTGCGCCAGTATCTTTTTAGTTAAATTAAGAATTACTGAGCTGTCTTCTGCTATTAATATTTTTTTCCCCATTATATCAGTAATGACTTATAATATTAGTGAAATTATCACGAAACTCTGCAAAAGTAGCATTTAACTCGTTCAACCCCTGCTTTATCTTAGAATAATCACCATTTTTTAATGTGCTTTCGAGGGATTCGGCCAAGTACGCTACCCGTTCAACACCAATAGTACCGGCAGAGCCTTTTATAGTGTGTAAATGCTTTTTTATTACTTCATGCTCGTCACGATTCAGTGCCCCAGCACAATCTTTTAGTTGATGAAGCACTTCTTCCTCAAATTCTTTCAAGGTATTAAAGACCATTTCTGGTCCACCGAACTTTTGCAGTTGTTGAATTATATCGAGGTTAATAATGGCAGGCGCCTCCTTTTTAGTATCAGGCTCTATTTGAATGATAGTATTATTCATGATTGAGTCTACCTTATTAATTAGTTCATTAGCCCTTAAGGGTTTAGCAATATAATCGTCCAGGCCTGCATCGAGGAAGCGCTGCCGATCTTCTTTCATCGAGTAAGCGGTCATGGCCACGACTATCGGTGGTTTAGCTTTATTGAGGGCTCGTATTTGTTGATTAGCCTCTATGCCATCCATTTCGGGCATCTGGATATCCATGAATATGATGTCGTATGTATTGGATTTTGCTTTATAAACTGCTTCCACACCACTCGAGGCCAGATCAACCCTACAGCCCGACTTTTTAAGGATTTCACCAGCGACATCACGATTTACTAAATTGTCGTCAACAACCAAGACATTGGGGGTAGCGCCAGTAAAACGCCTGAGATTGTTTTGCTCTTGAATGGGTGCTTCTTTCTCAATTAACTCCTTAGATGATTTTTTTGCTTTAAAACTGAACCAGAACGTGCTACCTAGTCCTGGACTTGAAGAAACACCAATCTTGCCATCCATAAGTCCAACAAGTTGTTTCGAAATTGCCAACCCCAGCCCTGTCCCACCGAATGATTTGGTGGTAGAGGTGTCGAGTTGCGTGAAATTTGTAAAAAGTTTTTCAACATCTTCCTGCTCTATTCCTATGCCTGAATCTCTTACATCTACCCGAATTACAAGATCATCTTGATGCGATTTTTTTAACTCAAAGCCTAAATCGATAGAGCCGCCGCGTTGCGTGAACTTAAGCGAATTCGCTAGCAGGTTAGAAATTACCTGAATCACTCGCATTCCATCGGCTTCTATTACTTCGGGAATATCTTCACTCACATGAAAATTTAAGGTGATGAGCTGTGACGCCGCTCGCGATGCGAATAACGCTTTTATCTTTTGCACCAACTTGGGAAACGATAATGGAGCGATTCTAAGCACCATTTTACCTGCTTCAATCTTCGATAGATCCAGAATGTCATTCAATATATTGAGAAGAGTTTCTGACGATGCTTTTATGGTTTTTAGATAGGATGCCTGTTCTTTAACAAGTTTGGTTTGCTCTAGTAGATCAACCACACCAATAATGCCGTTGAGGGGTGTTCTGATTTCATGGCTCATGTTGGCCAGAAATTGCTCTTTAACCATTAATGATTCTTCTGCCAGGTCTTTAGCAATGGTTAATTCACGATTAGTTAATTTTAATAGCGTTACGTCTCTTACAACGCCTTCAATAAGTATAGTATCCGTGCTTGTGTCGGTAATCATTCGAAGATTACAGATGCATTCAATCAGCTTGCCCTTCAAATCCTTTACTGTTACCTCAACATTTTCAATTTCTTTCAGGGTTACAAGTCGCCTCAAAAGGGGCAAAATCGATTCTGATTCATTGGTCAGGTTTGTAATATTTTTTCCAAGAACTTGTGCAGCGTTTTTTCCGGTAAGCCTTTTCACCGATGGGCTAACCATATTTACAATGCCATTGCGATCGCACCTAAAGTATACATCCTGAAACGACTCAAAAATATTTCTAAACTTTTCTTCGCTCGCTACAAGGGCATGTTCCGATTTTTTCTTTTCCGTTATATCGTTGGCAATACAAGAGACTTCTTCGATTTTATCGCCTTCGAGATAAATAGGGTTGAGGTAAATCTCTTTCCATCTATCATTTCCCTGATTGTCTTTAAGCTTAATCTCGAAATTTAGATGTTCTCCTGAGAGTGCTCTTTTATATTTTTCTGCCCAGAAGGAAGGATACTTTCTCTTAGGTTTGGTTAAGCCTTGCTGCACGGTAGGCAAGATGTCGTAATTACTTTGAATTGTCTCAAAATAATTCTTATTGAAGGACGTAAGTTCAAGATCAGCATTCACAGTCCAGATTAGATGCGAACCACTTTCAATAATCGAATTTAATTTTGCGGTTTGTGCTACTAATTTCTCTTGTGTCCGGACCATATTAATGGCCATGGCAATTTGAGATGAAGCAAAATCGAGCAGTTTAAGATCCCTGCTAGAGTAGAATGATTGACTTAAAAATGACTGTACTGCAATGGCACCAATTACTTCTTCTCTAACCCGAAGAGGAACACCTAGCCAAACTTCTGGTATTGTTCCATGCAGTTCTATCTTTTTCTCCTTGGCAAGAACCTTCAGCTCTTTCTTTGTAAAGATCTGAGGATTGCCATTGTCAATAACATACTCGGTTATTCCTTTGGCATACTTCCGTTTCGATCGTTTTAGACTCTGGAATTCACCTTCTTGGAAATATGGAAAGCTTAGGACTTCCTCTTCATCATCGTTTTCGCGCAGTGCAATATAGAGGTTATCACAATCTACGACACCGCGAAGCTCTTTGTGAATATTATTATAAAGGTCCTCGAGGCTCCTGCTATGAATTGAATGGTGCGCAATGGAATAATAGAGTTCTTTTGCTTTCTCAGACTTCGTACGTTCAGTAACATCATTCAGGATAAGTCGGAAATTGACTAGCTGCTCCCCATCGACCACACTACTCACCGCTCCGCGAAGATAAAAGCGTTGCTGAGTGCCCGGGTTTAGAAGTACCAAGTTAATATTCGCCGTACTGCTTATTTTTCCTAAGGAAGCTAAGAAGCTTGTAGTCCGTTTGGCATCGGTTGGATCCAGAAGGGCTTTTAACGACATCCCTTCCGAAATCCCGAGCCGCTCTTTAGCAGTTCTATTTAGGGTAGTCACTTTCTCGTCCTTATCAATGACCAGTAAAAATTCCTGGGCATTATCAATAATCGCTGCGACTTGCTTCGATTCTCTAACTGCCTTAGATTGATATTTTATTGATGTGCTCATGTCATCACCGACAAAGGCAATGTCCATCCCCTTATTCGATTCATGAGGGAGCTTAACGATACTAAACCTGAAATCCAGCCATTCTCCAGAACTGCTTCGTAGCGCAATATCGAATGCATCCACCACGCTTTCTTGCTTATAGAGAAAGGAGAGTTGCGACCTATGCTCCTCTAAGTCTTCCTTTTTAAGCAATAACTTAATACTATCTTTTCCTAAGAGTTGGGAAATACTGTACCCAAGAAGAGAAGCAAGTTTTTGAGTAACAAACTTTATCTTCCCTTTCTTGTTAACGATAAATGCGAGTGAAGCCCATTTCTCAGTTATAAGGCTGTCTTTCTTTCGTGTATTTTTGTTTTCCTTTGGCAAATCAATAATCAATAAATCCGATAGCTAGGTAAAATTAACCAATTAGCTAGCTTTTAGCATAGTTTTGGGCGTTCGTTATGGCAAAGAAAACCCTTATTGTACTTGTAGGCCCCACCGCTGTTGGTAAAACAGAGGTAAGTGTCGCTTTGGCGGAAAAACTTGGCTGTTCGATATTAAACGCAGATTCTCGCCAGGTTTTTAAAGAGTTAGATATTGGTACGGCTAAACCAACGACTAGTGAAATGCGTCGGGTAAAGCATTATTTTGTGGGTGATAGAAGTATTAACGATGAGATTAGTGCTGGGCTGTTTGAACGTGAAGCATTAGAAATTCTTGCAAAAGAGTTTAAGACCCAAAGCACTTGCCTAATGAGTGGTGGTTCTGGATTATACATAGACGCGGTTTGTTATGGTCTAAATGATTTTCCGAAAATTTCACCGGAAATACGTTCGAGTTTAACCAGAGAGCTGGAGGAGCATGGTGTGGAGCAACTTTTTAATAGACTCTTACAAGTCGATACTGCCTATGCTGAAACCGTTGAGCCTACTAACTCGCAACGCATCATACGAGCCCTGGAAATTTTCGAAAGTTCGGGGCAAAAATATTCTGACTTAAGGGTTGGTATGCAGAGCCGTAGAGATTTCAATATGGTTTTTATTGGCCTTGAATTGCCACGAGACGAATTATATGCTCGAATTAACCAAAGAATGGATAAAATGATTGAGGAAGGACTCTTTGAAGAAGCTTTAGCGCAAATTGGCCATCGGGACAAGAATGCCCTGCAAACTGTCGGCTATAACGAAATCTTTCTTTATGCGGATGGGAAAATCGATAAACCAGAAGCTATTCGTCTACTCAAGCGAAATTCCCGCAGATTTGCCAAGCGACAATTAACTTGGTTCAAAAGGAACACCGAAATTCATTGGTTTCATCCTGAACAAAAGGAGAAAATCTTGCAGCACATTAATGAGCAATTAAATGCTTAATATTTTCATCGCTCGAATAAGGTCTGGATTTAATGGCTTGTCTTTGGTAATTGCATCATGTAGTGATGTATAGACAATTTTGTCATTAATAATACCAACCATTTCATTGTTATTACCATCAATTAAGCCTTCTACAGCTCCTAAACCTAATCTGCTTGCCAAGGTTCTATCCGTAGATGTAGGAGATCCACCTCGTTGAATATGCCCCAAGATGGTTACACGGATATCTTTATTCTTAATTACTTCACGTACTTCTTTGGCAAGATCTACGGCATAGCCCGGAACATCACGTTCCGCTACTACAACTACCGAGAAAGATTTTTCGCGTCGCATCCCATCCTTAAGATTGTTAACGATATCATAAGCCGTGGTGTTTTTTTCGGGTAAGATTACACTTTCGGCTCCTCCGCCAATGGCCGATTGAATTGCAATATAGCCCGAATCGCGGCCCATAACCTCGATAAAGAAAATTCGCCCATGAGAATCAGCCGTATCTCTAATTTTATCTATGGCATCCAGCGTTGTGTTAACTGCAGTATCAAAACCTATAGTTTTATCAGTACCATAAATATCGTTATCTATGGTTCCAGGAACCCCGATTACAGGGAAATCAAATTCTTCATGGAAAATATTTGCACCTGTAAAGGTTCCATCTCCACCAATTGCGATTAAGCCCTTAATCCCTCTTTCCATTAGGTTGTCATAGGCTTTTTTACGGCCTTCTTTGGTCCTAAAGTCTTTGCTTCGTGCCGATTTTAAAACAGTTCCGCCATGTTGCAGAATATTGCTTACACTGTGTGAGTACATCCGCTCAATATCGTTTTCTATCAGGCCCTGATATCCCTGATTTACACCATAAACTTCTACCTCGTAGTAGATCGCCCCTCTAACAACAGCTCTTATACAGGCATTCATGCCCGGAGCATCGCCCCCTGAGGTAAGTACAGCAATTTTCTTCATTTTATTAAATATCGCGGATTAATAATCTTTCTATATATGTATTAGCAAACTTACTTGGTTGAATCTTGTTAGAAGTTCGCCATGCAAGAAACATGCAGCATTCTAGGCAGCAAAAGTAATTTAAAAATGTAATTATTGGAAACTTTTCCATCTTAAGCAATTTATATTTGTGCACTTGAAGAAGCTGCTAATTATAACATATTATTGGCCTCCAAGCGGTGGAGGAGGCGTGCAAAGATGGTTAAAATTCAGCAAGTACCTTAGAGAGTACAATTGGGAGCCGATAATCTATACGCCGGAAAATCCTGATTTTGAACTACAAGATGAATCCTTGCTTAAGGATATACCCAAAGGAATTAAGGTGATAAAGAGACCAATTTGGGAACCCTATGCAATTTATAGACGATTTTTAGGTAAAAAGGCGGTTCAAAAGCAAGGCGTGGTAGCCGATGATAAAGGCTCTTTACTAGCACGGGTATCCATCTGGCTTCGAGGGAATTATTTCATCCCTGATTCTAGAGTCTTTTGGGTTAGACCTTCAGTGACGTACCTCACGAGGTTGGTAAAGAAAGAAAAGTTCGATGCCGTAGTAACCACTGGTCCTCCACATAGTATTCACCTCATTGGGTTGGAGCTAAAGAGGAGAATGCCTATTAAATGGGTAGCTGATTTTAGAGATCCATGGAGCAACTGGGATGTATTGGATCAATTGAAACTTAGCAAAAAATCCCGAAACAGCCACCTGCGGCTTGAAAAAGAAGTGTTGGAAAATGCGAATCAGATTGTTACGGTGAGCCCTGGGTTAAAAAAGGACCTTGAAATATTAGGGGCAAAGGACGTTGAACTAATCACCAACGGTTGGGATCTAGAACTAATCCAATCACCCAGTCCTCCTATTAAGTTTCAGATTGCTCATGTTGGGCTATTAAACAGAGGCCGAAACCCTGAGGTACTCTGGGAGGTTCTCTAGCAGAAGAAAATACCGAGTTTAGAGAAAGTTTGATTGTATCACTGTCCGGCACCATAGAAGAGGACGTACTCAGATCAATTGCAAAATATAGCCATGTTCATGCAAAGATGGTCAATAGAGGCTATTTACCTCATCAAGAGGTGACTGAGGTCTATCAGAATTCTGCAGTTTTATTATTGCTTATCAACGATACCGATAATGCAAAGTGGATTTTACCGGGTAAAATGTATGAATACATGGCGTATAATAAACCTATTTTGGCATTTGGCAGTCCAGATAGTGATGCAAGTGCTATACTCGATGAAGC